>NZ_BLLI01000051.1 GCF_011170085.1 Pseudolactococcus hodotermopsidis
GTCTTAAGAAGACTGCTCATAGATTCAAAGGTTGGACGTTTAAAATGACTATCGCTGAGTTTCGTGAGGGATTCATAGTTCATGACTATAGTATAACAAATTTTTTTATTTTTGGGAGAAGTCTATTTTTAACATTTAAAATATCAGATAAATTTGATGAACTCATTTCTTTTCGTTGTGGTTCAAGATAATCTGCTATCTGTTTTAAAATTAGTTGCTTACTTTCAAGATTTCCTTGATTACTAAACCAATTATATTCCAAAATTTTCAATGCCACATTTTCATCAGTTTCAGACACAATTTGTGCAACAGCTGTTGCTGAGATATTTTTCTCAACAATAATTTGTGTGCCATCTGAACGAGTTAGAAGTTCGTGATTTGATAATTCAAGAAAATGTGTGATATTTTCTGAAACTATGTTTAAGTTTTTCTTTAAATTTCCAGATAGACAATCAGAACGATCAGAACGATCAATAAAATATTTTATGTAATTTATCAAGAACTCAGATTCTAAAAAAGTAATTCCACATCAGTAATATCAAAATTGACTCTCATTTCAATCAATTCAACAAAATAAGCTCCTAAATTAAGTTGACCTAGTCTGATGTTTCTCGGATAGTCTCTAAAAAATTTGTTTAGTTGATCATTAAGAGTTGTATTCCTAGTTGTATAGTTTTCATACCTAAATTTTTCTTCAAAAATCAAATAGCTCAATTGTCTCAATTCAAACTCAGGGTCAAACCCCATTTCATTTGCCAAATCAAAAATATTTTTCCTCATTCAACACCCTCACCCAAACTGCTCACTCAACCGCGCATCCCCAAGATAAAACCCACGAATATCATTAATCCCATAGCGCAGCATCGCAATTCGTTCTTGCCCAAGTCCAAAAGCAAAGCCAGAATATTTAGTTGAGTCAATGCCAGACATTTCAAGAACATTTGGATGAACCATGCCAGAGCCTAAAATTTCAATCCAGCCCGTCCATTTACAAACGTTACAGCCCGTACCACCGCACTTAAAGCAAGAAATATCAGCCTCGACACTTGGCTCAGTAAAAGGAAAATAGCTCGGACGCAGACGAATCTTGCGCTCAGCGCCAAACATCTTCTTGACCAAGGTGTCAAGCGTGCCTTTGAGATCGCTCATGGCGATGTTTTCGTCAATAACAAGCCCCTCAATCTGATGAAATTGATGACTATGGGTCGCATCATCTGTGTCACGGCGGTAAACACGCCCCGGCGAAATCATCTTGAGCGGTCCTTTGGTAAAGTCGTGCGCATCCATGGTACGCGCTTGCACAGGACTGGTGTGCGTGCGCAATAAAATTTCAGGCGTGATGTAAAAAGTATCTTGCATATCACGCGCAGGATGGTCTTTTGGCAAATTCATGCGCTCAAAGTTATAAAAATCCGTCTCAACCTCGTAACCGTCAACGATTTGGTAACCCATACCGAGAAAAATATCCTCGATTTCCTCTGTCGTTTGCGTGAGGATATGGCGATTACCTTTGGCGACTTTTTTCCCTGGCAATGTCACGTCAAGCGTCTCATTTGCCAGTTTTTCAGCAATGACAGCAGCTACAAGCTCTGTCTTTTTAATCTCCAAAAGCCCAGTGATTTCGTCACGAAAGTCATTAGCTAGCGCGCCAATTTTCGGACGTTCGTCATTTGACAAGTCTTTCATGCCTTTCAAAATCTCAGTAAGCTGTCCTTTTTTCCCAAGAACCGACACACGAAAGTCATTCAAGGCTTTCTCATCTGTAATTTTTTCTAACTGATTAAGCGCAGTTGTGCGTAATGCTGTAATTTTTTCTTGTAAACTCATATTTTCCTTTCTTCGTTCAACACATGTTGCAATTGCTTTTTCGTCAAACGTAAAAATACCACAATTTTCTCTCCACACAAAAGGAGCGAAAACCGCGGTACCATCCTAATTCGCAGATAAATCTGCCTTAATTATTTATTATTTAACTTTAATCGAAGTGAACTTCACAAACTTGCCACTAAATGGCTCTCAGTCATAACCATTCTCCCTGTTAGTTTATCAATTTGCTACTCTTTTCAATCTTTACTATACTAAATTTTTAGCTGTCTGTCAAGTGGGCATTAACAGACAACAAGCGTGTCTGTCCGCTACCTGTCATGCGGATTCTGACGGTAAACCAATCGTATTCGGGAACTAGAAAGGTCAGGGTTTTACTGGTCGCCTCAGAAAATATCACTTTCTTGCCATCCTTTTCAAATAGCAAATCCAGATATGGGAGTAAACCGTCATCTATGCTTTCAAGCTCAAATGTGACTTCTTGACCATTGGGCAGACCAAAAAAATCGCTCCCTTTCTTCTCAATGATGATAAAGCCGTCCTTAATCATACCGTGTTGAAAAAGGATACCTGGGGTTTCATCGTATCTGACAACGGCGGCATCTAGCATAAAAAAGCGCTCTCTACGACCAAACGGCTGTGTCCAATTTTTCATCATGGCTTACGCTCCAAACTGCGCCTGATAGGCTTCACGCGTTGCTGGTGTGCCTTTTTTCTTGCGTAAAATGTTCATCAAACTCGTATAACTATTGCGGTCAATAGCGCCAACAAGCTCCTCTTCTTTGACCAAAACAACTTCGTAACCACCATTTTTGCTAACTTTTTGATCTGAAATGACGAGCATTCCCTCATGATAAGCACGATAAATGTTGTTCATCATCTGAGCCCCACGATTGACATCAAGATAAAAGTCATGTTTTGCAAGCAATTCAGGAATATCATCGCCATTAATTCGCTCAAGCAGATTGATATTGTCATGCGCATTTGAAAAATTACGGAGCTTGTCAGAAACCTCACTTGGTGCCGCAATTGTCCATGTTTTGCCACGTTTGGCAAGGGCTTCAGCTAGCTTATCCTCGTGCAAAATTTGATCCGAGAAAGTAATCGTCAAAGCGCCTTGCGTGAAATCATTATCACGACGAAATTCTTCGATAGCGCCCAGATAATCAAGCGGAATCTTAGCTGGCTCTTCTTGGATCAGTGTCTCAACTTTCTTGAGTTGCTTAATATTTTCAAATAAAATTCGTTTCGTCGGTGTCCGACCTGCCAAAACACCGACCATGTTCCCTGGAATTTCATCTTTGATAAATTCTTGGAAATACAAGGTCGCACGTTGTGGCAAACGATTTGAGACAAATAATGGCGTTGCCAAATTATTATAAATCACTTCGTCAAAGTCGAAACCAAGTTTTTCTTTGACAATCGTTTCAATAAAATACAGGACAAATTCTGTTAGATTGTTGAAAGATTGCGTCATGCCATTCTTTTTAAGCAGAATGTTTTTTGACGACAAATCAAAATCAATAACAGGCTTACTTCCTTGGTAATAAACAACTTTCGAGTCTTTTCCATCCTTGTCAACAATCACATCGGCATATTTTTCGCCTTGAATATTATAACGTTCAACGGCAACTTTTTTGCCTATGCGATTGTACCAGACGACTTCCTTAACCAAGCGATTCGTATTTGGCTGATAGAAAATATGACCAACAACATTGTCGCCTTGGAGAATTTCTGATTTGCCACCGTCAACATTTCTAGCTTCGTAAAAAGGAGGTAGTGGTATTTGGTTAAAATAACGGTGCTTTTCTGGCTTTTGATAATACCCCATAAAATAGGCAAAAGGATTGAGAATATCAGGCGCTAAAAAGCCGTCATACTGGATATTAACATGAACAAATGGTATTTCAGCCTTAGTCAAACTTGATTTAAAGCGTTCTGTATTCTCACGATTATAATCTGTTAGCACAAGTTTCATAGCTCACCTCCATTTTCAGCCAAGGCTACGGTATCATAAAGCGCGCGCCACTTAGCTTGTACGACCTCATTTGTGTAACCCGCCGCTTTTTCGCTTGAGTAGGCAATGTTAGCTTGATAATCAAGCGTGTTGACTTGCTTGACAATTGCCGCCGCGATTTCCTTGACTTGCGTTTTCGGATCATTTTTTTCAACCAAAATGCCGTTGACACCTGTTTTGACAAACTCCGTATTACCATAGTTGACCTTAAGACCAACAATTGGCAACATTTCAGCAATCGCTTCAAGAATAGTCAAGCCAAAGCCCTCAGAACCTGAAGCCGTCAGATAACCACCAAACTGCGGATAAATTTCAGCTAGATTTTTATGACCCTCAAGAATAATATAGTCATCTGCCTTATATTTTTTTATCAAATCAGCCAAATCTTTGCGGAATTTCCCCTCGCCATAGATATGAAATTCAAGTTCAGGTACGCTCTCCTTAGCTTTGACAACAGCCTTAATTGAAATATCAATGTGTTTTTCAAATGCCAAACGGCTAGCCGTCATGAACTTGTATTTATTCTTCTCAACATTAGCACCATCAGAAATATGTGAAATCGCCCCAACAGGAATCGTCAGCACATCAACATCAGGATGTCCCATTAACGCCATTTGCTTGCGCAAAATTTCTTCTTGCTTATAAGTCGAGACGATAAAATGATCAATCCATTGCGCATTAACAAAAGGATATTCGTAGAAATTATTCCACCCCACCCAATCATCTGTCGTGCGTGCCTCATTGTAATGCTCCGCGTGAATCACGACACAAGTTTTCGCCTTTCCTTTATTAAGATAAAGCGCATCACCGATGTCCTTGTTTCGATCAACAAGAATCAAATCTTCTGCCGTGAAATTCAGGCGTTTAAAAAATTCTTGGTAAAAGGCATTGCGACCTTGTAAAACAAGCGTGTCAATCATCGTCAAGGTAATTTCGCCATTTTCATAAAATTGACGCATGCTCAAATTACCCGCTTCATCGTAAAAATGACGTGCTGAAACTGCTACACCTGTGTAAAAATCAGTTGCCGTCAAACGGTCAGAATAGCGACCAACTTCCATCAGTTTGCCATTAAAAATCGTATCAATGCGATCAACCATGCCATTATCAGGCAAAAGCCAAACTTTATACTGCGTTTTATCATATTGAAATAAAACAAAACGCGACGTTTCTTCCGTTTTTTCAAAACTTTCAGGAATCGTTTCAACAAACTCGTCCACCGTATAAGTTGAGCGATGATTTTTTTGTCCCGCCATAAATTTGTAAGCATTAAGCACATCATCAATGTCAAAGCCCATGCGATCCGTAAAAACCGTGATATTTGTCGCCAAATAATCACAAAACACGAAAAATTGGCGCTCAGGAAACGCCTTGACTAACTCATAGCGATACTTCTGTGCATATTCGATACCGCTTGAGGCGCGGCCAATACCTTTATTGATATGATAAATCGTCATTTTAAAATCGTTCTCCATCGTTCTGCCGTCTTTTGGGTTGACAAAAATTGTTGTTTGGCTTCTAAATTGTCTGCTAAGCGACTGTAAAATCCTAAGTTTGCGACCGCTTCTTTGGCGACCATAGCAAGTTGATTAAATGCGACAACTTTACCAGTTTCATCAGAAACATAGGTCTTGGCTGGCTCATTTTCCTTGAGTGACAAAATTGGTATTTGTGCTGAAAGCGCAAGTGCAATATTATGCGACACCATGTCATTTTCCATCAAGTCAATATAAAGCATGGACTCAGCTATTTTACGTTTGATGAAACTCGGATTGGGATTGGCATAAAATTCAACCTTCTCCAACTGCTCTTTCCCTCGCCAATTAATATGTGCAACCATGGCATCACGACTTCTGCGGCCATTAACTTGCAAAATTATTCTAAGCTCAGGCTGATAATCAAAAATTTCTTTGATCACGTCAGCAATTTTTTCGTAATTTAACAACTGGCTACCCGCACCAAGATTGATATAAATTTGGCGATTATCCGCAGTGAAATTTCGATGAATCAAATCAGTTGGGATGAAATTATTCCAAACAAACTGACTTTCAGAACGCTCGCCATAAGTATTGATTGCGTTATTTAGATTAAACTCATCATTAAAAACAACCGTTTCATAATGATCAAAGAGAATGTCAAGCGACTTTACAAATGGCTCTAACATTAATAAAATCACACCTTGTGGCTTATACCAAGATTCACGAATCGCATCACGTAGCTGATTTGAAGCAACAAAAAATTTATCAGTGGCTGATTTTCGAGCAACTAATTGTTCAAATGCCCAACGCAAAAACTTGCTTTCATTTTCAAAAATAAGGTTATCAGGCACATAAGTCACTTGCGAAATCGCACCCCAACGCCCAACTTTCAAAAGTTCAAAAATAGGTTGCCCCGCCGTATCTAGCATTTCAGCCTTGATTGTGTCGGGTGCAAATGGCGTTTCACGACTCATAAGAAAACCGCCATCATCATAGATTTCTTTTTGGGTCAGCTGATTATCCTTGTTAAAATACTGAACATCGCTGACCGCCTCTCCGTCACGAATGCCGATTGTGATTTTTTCGCCCGCTACATTAACATAGCGATGAGGCGTTTCACGTGTATAACCGCCTGGCAAGGTCAAATCTGAAACTTTGAGAACCTTATCAGCAAACTCTCTTCGACCAGTGAAAAGATCATAGATAGACCAGACTGTCCCAAAAGTCATGCCATGCGCACGTGCTGCAGCATTTTTCATGACAACAATATGCGGTGTGATAACTTGCGCATTCAAAACTGGCTGCGTACCAAGCACCGTCGGATTGTGGTTAAACATGCCAAAATCGCTAAAAATCAAATTCATAACTTTCCCTCGACTGTTGTTTCAACCGCCTTTTCTGCTAAACTATCTGTTTTGCCGAGTTTCAGCACTCGAACCGCCTCCAAGCAGGCACGTTTGGCAAAGTAACCTGTCCGAATGGCTTGTGACCAAGGTTTGACAGCTTCTAATTTCGCCTGATACTCTTCAAGTGTCATCTCCGCTAAAACCTTGTCAATGTCATTGAGATCATCTAGGACAATGCCCAGATTTTTAGACTTGACAAGCTCGGCATGCGCCATTTGTGAGCCGATAACGACTGGAATGCCCGCTGCCAGATATTGCGACAATTTCAAGGGATTATTGTACTCGCCATATTTTTGCATCCCTTTGAAATTAACTGGTTTAGCATATTGGACAACACCAAAACCACCGTCAAATCGAAAAGGAACATCATCTGAAGGCATTGTACCCAAAAAAGTAATCGCATCATTTTTCTTGTCAAGACCACTAGCATTGCCAATCATGTCAAATGGGGTCTGCGCTGTATAATTTAGTACCATATTTTGATTGATACGTGAGCCAATAAAATACAACTTTTTCATGACTTTTTTCTCACGCAAGGGACCCTTGTAAAGTGAATCTGAGAGATCCATTGACAAGATAGGCGACTTGACACCCCCTTCATTTCGCATACGACCTGCCATTTTCCGATTGGCAGCAATGACCAAATCAAAGTCGTTCAGACTTCTCAAGGAATAATCACCTGTATAATCACGTTCACGATCATCCTTGACCCAAGACATCACATCCCAAACCATTGCCGCAATTTTAACCTCAGGTATCAAGCGCAATTTTTGAATAAAAATCTGTTCAAAACGATTGTCAGACTGCCACATTGGCCACTGCACAATGACAACATCCTTAGGTTTAACACCCGACAAGAGTGTCGTTACCCGAATCCCAATTTCCTCATCTGATGCCTCACGCAAGGCATAAGTGAAATAATTTATCTCCTTAAAACCGACTGCTACGGCGCTTTCAGCTGCTTGTCGATTGGCAACAAAACCACTTGCAGATGTGTTTTTGTTGTCAGAACCATTAATTTTCGTAATCCAATTTGCCATATTTTTCTCAATCTATTTTCCAAAAACTAAATTTTCCAACGACCACGATTTGGCCGCACTAAGCCTTTATCCGCATAAACCGACGCATCTTTTGGAATACGATCAGCACTGGTATCGGTGTCAATTTCCCATGGATAAAGCCCATCTTCGTTTTTCTCATACATTTCTTCGATAAGTTGTTCGTCCATCTCTTTTGTCCGAGATTTCGCCCGTTTATGTGATTTATAGAGATAGCTATAAAAAGAGTACATCATAATAATCCCGAACATACCACGAATCTTACGAATCGGCTTACCGTCAGTTATCCAGCCATAAATAGCGCCCCAAATACTTTGTAAAAACTGTAAAATATTATCTAACATCTCAAAATCCTAACTGTGGTCTCCCCTCAACTAAATCAAAGAAGTCGAGTCCCTCTAATTGTTGTAATAACTTGCCAGTGAAAAAACCAGTCCGCATCAGCTCGCCAAAATAGCTCACATTTTTGAGAAATTCAGCATAATTTTCTTCGTCAATTTGCGCAATTTTTTCATCAATTTCAGAAATTTGCGAAATCGCAAAACCTAATTTATTTTCAACAATAAACTCAGCATAGGCAAAATCGTCATAAACGATAACTGGCATTCCCGCTGATAAAAACAAAGACAACTTATCATGAAAACTCATTGCCGCATAGTCATCCGTTTTGCGACTATCGCGTTCCAAAAAGCCAAAGCCGCCTTCCAAATAAGTCGAAACAACTGACAAATTAGGATTGGCACCAAATTTAACTGAATCAGATTTTGACAATTCCGAATGATTAGGTCCTAAAACTTTAAGCATAGTCGTATTTGACCAACTCAGAAACTTAGGTTTCATGCCAATATCACCAAAATAGACGACTTGGCGTAAAAATTTCTTAGGTCTGATAGGGTAATCTTGCACATAATCAGCAAATGAACTGACAAAAATCAGCTTTTCATAACCCAATTCTTGCAATTTTTCTCTCATTTTTTCAGTATGCGCGATTAAAAAATCATAACGAAACAGAATTTCCAAAGGAAAATCAGCTTCAAATCGCTCATTTGACAAGGCTGGTAATTGCTGAATGTAGGCACCCATTGTTACGCCTTTATACGAAGCTTCTCGTTGAAACATGTCCTCATAGCGCTTAGAGTTCCAAGTCGGATATTGATGAATCAACAAGTCACCATGCTTGAGACCTGCAATAATTCCCCAAATACGACGTTGTAACTCCTCGTCTGATTCCTGTGCATCATTGAACCGAAAAATCGCTAGACGACGGAACTTAGCTGCCTTTGCAAAATGCGCAAAATCTTCTTGCGCTTTTCTATAATCTGCCCGCGGCACTCTGCCAACGGTTTGTGTGACCCATTTCATAAATTAGTACCTCAGGACGTTGATGTCGCCCGTATTTTCAGTGAACGGATATGCCGCAATTTCGCTCATAACACGCTTGGTAAAATAACCTGAACGCAACAATTTAGCGAATTTCTTGGTATTTTTTGCCATTTGCTTATATTGCGCCTCAGAAATTCCAGCGATTTTATCATCGACTTGAGAAATATCATCAATCACAAAGCCCAGCTTATGCTTGACAATAAAGTCAACCGACGGCATATAAGACTCGACGATAACTGGCAAACCTGCTGCCAGATAGCTTGATAACTTATGTGGCCCATTAAAACCTGCATAGCGCGCCGACCAGTTATCCTCCTCAGGAATATCTTGGTAATAAACCAAGCCAAACCCCCCCGTAAACTCGCGTGGTAACTCATCAGCTGGCACAGAACCTTTGTAAATGATATTGCGACCTGTCATATTTTCTTCGATAAAATTTTCAGGATTATTGCCATACATCAGCAACTTAGTCTCATTGTCCCACGATAAGAGCGCCTTTGCCTTGCGCGGATTGCCCGCCGTGTAAACCTGTTTCTCGAAAATCATATCGTTAATCGGCATTGTACTGGCATAATCAAAAAAGATATTTTCAAAAATCGGCTTATCGTAGCCACGTTTGCGAAATTCATCAGCCATACGTTTGGTATGAACAATCAGAAAATCAAAATTCATCATGTGATCTTCTGGAAAAGTTGAATTCCATTTTGATGGCCCATTGACCCAGTTTGGAATATCATGCACCATAGCACCACAAATCGCACCCCAAGCACGCATTTTCTGTAAGAAACGTTTCTCAAAACGAATTGAGTTCCAAGTCGGATATTGGTGGACAATCATATCGCCACGCTCAATTCGACCTAAAATACCATCAATTCTGCTAGACATCTCGCGGTCGGTTTCCTTGCTGTCATTATAACGGTGGATTGGGATATTTTCAAAGCCAACTTCTTCGGCAAAATCGGCGAAATCGCGGTCAGCCTTTTCAACTGTTCCAGCCATGCCATAAATTCTCGTGATATATTTTTTCATAGATAAAGTTTTTCTGCTAATTGATATTTAAGATTGCCTAGTTCTTGCGCTGTTTTAGGAAAATCAGCTGAAACAGTCGGTGTCATCTGACCATCTTCGACAAAATTGTGCCAACCTGTTTCAAGTTTTGTCAAACTGGCATGCTTCACATCATAATATGCGCCACCAGTATTGATAAATGTGCCTTTAAAGCCATTAGCTGCGGCAATCATGTGAAAATGAAAACGTGTTGTAAACCAGATTGAATCGGCTGCATTTGGAAAACCTTGCCAAATTAAATCTTTTGCACTTGTAAAAACAATCGGATTGTCCGTGTAATTTTTAATTGCATTGACAAGCCAACCATCATCAGGCGAAATTGACTCAACAACATTAATTGGCGTTGTAGCATCAAAATCATCACGCGTTTTCAAATAATCAAAAATCTTGACCAAAGTCGCTTCAATTGCTTCTGGATTTTGCAAATGACGTTGTAATAAAATATTGATTTTAGGCTTATCAGCCGTATATTTAATGCCTTGACCATTAGCAAGTATCGTATCTGAAAAGGCAAGAAACATATCATCAAAGCCAAACATAGCATTTGGCAAAACAGCTGCTGTTTCTTCATCGCGAACTTCAAAGAAATCAAATTGCGGAATAATAACATCGTTTAGTTTCTCGACAAATTGCTCCGTAATGGGTGTCAAGCCCAAACCAGTCGCAAATAATTTCATCTTAGGCTTGTGCTTTTTAGCCGCTACCGCAATCAGAAAAAGTTTAAATTGCCCACGGAAAGAACGCGCAATGCCATTGATATAGCCACCGCCGACAAAGTGAATACTTTCAGCTGCAAGCAATAAATCAATGCCAAAATCCATTTTCGGCAATTTATATGTCAAATACTTGTCAATCAAATCATCCGCATGATTAAAATCAACGCCTTTAGCATTGAGTCGCTCGACTAATTGGAACATCGTGTCAACAAAATGAACATTTTTGTATTCAAATCCCCAAAAAGTCGCAGCTAAATTTGGGCGCAACGTATCAACGATAATCGTTTTATCGGGATATTTAGTCGTCAAAAAATCTAGCCAAAGCTTAGGAATCAGCTCATCACCATAATTTGGCGCACCTGAATGTGCCACGACATAAATTATTTCATGATTATCAATCATTTAGAAAGCTCCTTATAATAGTTGTCAAAAATCTTAGTTAAGACAGGATTAATTGGTTTTGCTGCAGCTATTGGCTCTGTCAAAATTGACACTATCGACGCGACCGCATTTTTTATCGTCGAACCGTTGCGAATTTCTTCACCGATTGTCCGCATATTATCAACCATTTGATTATAATCATCAGCTGAAATATTGGCAAGCGCCTCATCAACTTGATTCAAATCTTTTAAAGCAAGACCGATTTTATGAGCCAAAACAAAGTCAGAAATGGCAGAATCTGCCCAAACAATTAAAGGTAGCTCATGCGCCAAATAATTTGAAACTTTCAAAGGCATATTGTAGGCAGTATAGCGCGATTTTTTTTGATAATTAGGGTCATTTGTGCCGTCCCAAACCAAGCCAAAGCCTTTAAAATCAGAGACTGGTAATTCTTCTGGCGCAACCTTACCACGATATTCCAAATTCCCTTTGAACGGTTCTTCTTGCCCTTCAGCCCATTTCGGTAGCGGACCGTAAAGAATCATATGCGTTTGCGCTTTGTAATCAATGGCAAACCAAGCTTTACCGAGATTGCCCGTGTAGAGTGTTTCCCACGGCGCAATTTTTTCAGCAACTTTGTGGTCAATCTCAGCAATTTCTGAATCAGTCAAACGATAGCCAAATGGCCCTTGAATCACTGACGGTACGGTCAAACCTTTTTCAACCATAACACTTTGCATTTTTTTGCCGTGTAAAATAACACCATCTGTCCGATTTAGAAGTTTAATTTCTTGATTATTTTCTTCCAATTCATAAGTCAACGTGTAAGCATCATGCACCAAAACAACGATTTTGACGCCTTTTTTCTCAAGTTCTTCTACAATGATTTGTTCCTTGGCAAGCGACAAGCCGTAGTAAGACGGATATTGATAAAAGACCACATCATCAGGTGTCAAATCAGCAAAGAGCCGTTCAGCTCCACCTGCACCAACACGATTTGGAATATCCAAATTTTTCATGCCAAGCTCACCGAAAAACTGAGCATAATCCGCTGTTACCTTACCAATAGCATTAAATTTCGCTTCTTGCGAAACTGGATTTTGCGTAAAATATTGCATTAAAGTTCATCCTTTATCTTTTGTATATGTCCCATAATAAACGCATTTTGCTCGCGAACTCTGCCCGCATGAAAACCGTCATATTTATCAATGATTAAGCTCTTAGCCTGTGGCCTGACAACTTGCTCGTAAAACGCAACATTCCGATCAAGCTCATCATCGTTCATCATGAACAAATAAAAATTTGTCTTTGAAATATCATGTTGTCGAACTGCATTAGGCAGTAAGCTATCCAATTTTTCATCATCAGCCTTGTCTAATCGTCCGAGCAAATACTCACGCGCATCAATCATAGCGCCATCCATTTTGTAAATCAGCCAAGTATCTGACGTGATTTTCCCAACATTGACCAAAGTTTTACAGGAAATAACATGTCCTGCCTCCATTGTCACACCGTAATAGCTGGCAGAAAATGACCCCATTGACCAACCTGCAAAAATCAAATCATTTCTGCTCAAGCCGTTTTCAGCTAATTTTTCGTCAATAATTGCTTTGAGCGACTTTTCATAGCGCTCATCAAGATTTCGGCCGAGCTGAAAAACACCACCACGACTGCGAACATCTGCAAAAAGCAAGACTGGAAAGCCAAATTTTGCCATACTCATCCGCTCATATTGGGGCACTTCATTGAGCGCACCTGAAAAACCAACTATCAACTTACGCTGATCTTTTCCAGGAATATAATAACTATCAATTCGCTCGCCATTTTCGGCAGTCCATTTTTCATCTCCTGCAAAAAAGCGCCCTAAACCATACTTATATTTATAAGTCCAAACCTTGCCAATTTTTGCCTTACCCTGACCTGAAACAAAAATTGCAACATCAAGCCCCGCAGTTTCTGCCAATTTTTCAAATAAAACTGACTTTTCTCTCACATCAAAAACTTCTTTTCTGAGAATATTTTCAGACTTATCATACTGTGTAAACACGTAAGTTATCGTCATGCTGTCATCTAACTCACAGTCAAATTCCAGCCAATATTTTCCCGCCTTATCAAAGCGCCGATAAGGGCGCACCAAGGCTTTGAACATCCAATTTTTTATCGCAGGCTCAAAAGTCGTCAGCAACTCTTTGGCATCAGCTTGATGTTCAAAAAACAGTTCATAGCGCCCATGCCGCTCAATCACACCTGTAAATTCATCAGATAAGATCGCTGCCTCATCAGGCGCTAAATTCCAACCTTGCGTAAACAAAAGTTCATCAAATATCCAGTCCAACTCCTCGATAAAATTAGCTTGCTCCCAAATCTCAGTCAGGTCAAAATGTCCCCATTTTTGCAGAAGTTCCGTTTGCTCAACAGTCGCATAACCATAGACAATCCAACGACTCCTGACCGCATCAACCAAGTTTGAGACTTCCGCCAAAGTTACTGTTCGACAATCCAAAATCAGATAGTCAGCACCCTGTGGTTGCGCTAAAAAATCTGTCAGAGTCATATGTGTCGCTTTTTCAAATTGCTGGGTATTAAGTTCTATATAGTTCATAAGCGCCCCATTTTTACATATTCTAACTCTATTATATCATATTTTTTCTAGCATATGAAAAATTCGCCTCTCGGCGAACTTATTTGTTATTTATTTTTCTTTATGATTGAAAATGAGGTTCAGGATAATGGCAACGAGTGTTGCCATGACAATCCCATTATTCAAAAACATTTCAACAGTATCGGGAAGCGCTTGAAAAAGCGTTGTGCCATTGAAACCGACACCTGCTGCAACTGCAACTGCAGCAATCAAAAGATTGTGTTCATTTTCAAAATTCACACCACCAAGCATGCGAATCCCTTGAATCGTCACCATGCCAAACATAACCAGCATGGCACCACCCAAAACGGGCGCTGGGATAATTTGCGCACAAGCACCAAATTTTGGTAAAAGACCAAGAATGACAAGGAATCCCGCTGTGTAAAAAATCGGACGACGCGTTTTAATGCCTGACAATTGAACCAGACCAACATTTTGTGAAAAGCCTGTATAAGGGAAAGTGTTGAAAATCCCCCCTAATGCAACTGCCAACCCTTCAGCACGGTAACCATTTCTCAAACGTGTTTCAGAGATGTCATCACCAGTGATATCTGCAAGCGCTAGGTAAACGCCTGTGGACTCCACCATTGACACCAAGGAAATAATCGTCATCATGAGAATGGACGAGAAGTCAAAAATCGGTTTGCCGAAGAAAAATGGCGTCGGAATATGGATAATCGGTGCGTCAGCAATCGGCGAAAAGTCAACCACACCCATGCAAGCCGCGATAATCGTCCCCACAATAAGACCAATCAAAATCGCAATTGAGCGAATAAAACCAGTCGTCAACCCATGAATCAAGATGATAATCAGAATTGTAATCCCCGCCAAAATCACACTCTCAATTTTCGGCTCAGGCAGATTATCCCCCATATTGCCAATCGCAACAGGAATCAAAGTCAGCCCAATCGTCGTAATCACACTACCTGTGACAAGTGGCGGGAAAAATTTGCGAATTTTAGAAAAAACACCCGAAATCAACACAACAATCAGCCCCGATACAATAATTGAGCCAAAAATCGCCCCAGAACCAAGTTTCGCCCCGATAATTGACAAAGGTGCGACCGACTGAAATGCCACGCCGAGAACGACTGGCAAACCAATCCCAAAATATTTGTTAAGTTGCAATTGTAAAAATGTTGCGACACCACACATGAAAATATCGGTTGAAATCAAATAAGTCAACTGTGTTGGCGTATAGTTGAGCGCACTCGCAATCATGATAGGCACAAGAATCGAGCCTGAATACATGGCGAGCAGATGTTGTAAGCCAAGTACCGCCGACTTGGAATGCTTCACTTCTTCATGTTGCGTTGTCATTATAAATCTGCCTCCGTAAAGATGACGTGTCCGTCCTCAAATCCTGCAATCCGCGCCAAGCTCAGCACGGGAATGCCTGTTTCTTCAACCAAGCCGCGCCCAGTCTGGAATGATTTTTCAATCACAATACCGACACCTACGATTTCAGCACCCGCCTCTTTGATAATTTTAATCAAGCCAAGCGCCGCTTGCCCATTTGCCAAAAAATCGTCAACAATCAAAACTTTATCAGTTTCGTTCAAAAATTTGCGAGAAATTTGGACAGTTGACGTGATTTTTTTGGTAAATGAATAAACCTCAGCCGTGAGCAATTCTTCGTTCATGGTCACATTTTTAGCTTTTTTTGCAAAAATCATTGGCACACCGAGTTCCTCGGCGGCATAGGCAGCAGGCACATTACCACTCGCTTCGATTGTAACAACTTTAGTAATGCCAGCCTCAGCAAATTTTTGGGCGAAAGTTCTACCAATTTCACGCATCAATTTAGGATCAACTTGATGTGTCAAAAAACTATCAACCTTGAGAATATCCTCCCCCAAAACACGACCATCTTGCTTGATTCTTGAGATTAGTTCTTCCATGTTCTCTCTTTCTGAAATTAAAAAGTCTCCCTGCGAATTAAGAAAACGCAAAGAGACCTAGGCTCCTTGCTTATTGTTTGGCATTACGGTGCCAAGTAGAAACGCTCGACCGATTACGAGCATAAATAAGCTGTTATTTATATACTCGTTTAACTACAGGCACGGGCGTTTCATAAATTTAATTTTTCTGGAATATACATGTAAGTTGTCGATTTAATTTTTAGTTAATCTATTTTAAAAGTTATTTTCGTAGAAATATTTCGAAATACCAAAGTTATTGATTATATTTTGAAATATTTTTGAAAAAACAAGTGACTTTTTCATGGATTTTCCGTTAAAAAACAACTCTTCGTAAAAGATTCTGAAAATTATGTTTTAGATTAAACTTATGAAACGCCCGTGAACTACAGGGCATCTCTAAAAACTCAGATTCGCCCATTTTTGCACCTGCGGTTACTCGGTGCATGAAAAAATTGCTAAAAATGAACAAAAGCAGTTTTTAGAGATGCCCTACAAAAAGTTTTAGGCTTTTCTGGTTAAACGAGTATGATATTCTTTCAAAATGCCATCGACACTTCATGCCACAAATAGGAATCGAACCTACGACCTTCACCTTACCGAGGTGCTGCTCTACCAACTGAGCTACTGCGGCGTATTTTTAATTGTATTTCTGTTAAAACTTTTGTTTGCGTTGCTTTTGTTTGAAAGAGCAGCGAATGTAGAAATTTTTCGAGTTTCTCTATCGTTCAAGATACATTTTTACAAAATTTGTTGCCAAAAATAAAAAATTGTGACTTTCACACAATCTTTATATGCCGACTATAGGAATCGAACCTACGACCTATGCGTTACGAGTGCATTGCTCTACCAACTGAGCTAAGTCGGCAACAGTAATCTTTCAATATTATTCTCTCTGTAATATTTTTTGCTATTTATTACGATAAAAGTAATAGTAGTAAAAATTTTGAGAGTTTCTTGAAAAACACTACTTCTCTATTTTACCAAAAATTTTTAGTTTGACAAGATATTTTGCTTAAAAATATTAAAATAGCTTTTTTATATTATTTTATAAACTAGACTTCTCCCAAAAATAAAAAAATTTGTTATACTATAGTCATGAACTATGAATCCCTTACGAAACTCAGCGATAGTCATTTTAAACGTCCAACCTTTGAATCTATGAGCAGTCTTCTTAAGACCGCTTATCATGAAAAACATAACCGTCGAGGTCGTCACAGTAAATTATCAGTTGAAGATATGC
>NZ_BLLI01000052.1 GCF_011170085.1 Pseudolactococcus hodotermopsidis
AAGCTGAAAATTCAGCCTAAATCATAACTCAATCATATCAAAAATGGAATCTAAAAGCAAATTTTGCTTTAGCAAAACGTAACTCATGTTTAGACTTTTTTTGGGACATTTTCAATTTCGCTTGACATCGCACTTTACTATATATTGTTGAAAAAGGAAAGGTCAAAAACTATATGTTGTGGTTTAAGCTAAAAGAGATATTATCTCAAAAGAAAATATCGATTTATAGATTATCAAAATTAACGGGTATTAGCAGACAAACGTTTTCTGCTTTGAAAAAAGGGAAATTTGATGATTTGAAGTTTTCAACAATGAAAAAAATAGCTGATGCACTAGATATTAGCTTGGATGAATTTAGGTAACAAAAAACGCACAAATGCGCGTGACAAAATAAAAAGCACCTCAATTCTTGGCGGAATCTACGAGGTACTTATCAAATTTTACTAATCTAATTATACCACAAAAAAGAAAGGAAAATCTATGGATGTTTTATCGAAAGATTTTAAAAGAGCCATGCTTGAATCTATGGATAGAGCGTGGGAGAAAAAGCTAGAGCTTGAAAAGGAGTATCTTGCAACAAAAGATTTTCTAACGCAAAAAGAAGTCCTTAAAGAATTTTCTTTAACGGCAGTAACGCTTGGAGAATGGGAGAAGAACGGACTAAAACGTCTAATGCCCAGATACGAGGGGCGAAAAAAGTTTACTATCGCAAAACTGACATCATTAATTTTTTGTCAGTCAAATAATACCCAAATTGTCAGGCAAGGCGTGGGTTGAAATACGGAGATAACAAATGATTGAAGTAGATAAAGCAGAGTGGTCTGAAAGAAATTTCGAGACGTTAAAAGAGATGTTTGCTAACAAACAACGTGAATTGATTGCGGCGAATAAGAAGATTGAAGAATTGACCAAAGAAGTGAATGAACTGAAAAAGCCACTTGCGGTCTATCCAAATGATTTTACAAAAAGTGAATTGTGGCATAAGCCAAAGACTGAAAACAACCGCTTGCTAGATATTCTGTTCAAGCGAAATCCAGATACGACTGTGCGCGTGACGATTTCTGAGGCATTGGAATATTTGAAAAAGGAAATCGAATGAAATTTCTTGTTCTGGAATTAGGGGGATTGATATGATTTACACGAACGGAAAAGATTCGTATTTAATTTACTGTTATAGCGATTATCGTAACACTTGGAAAGTTGAAAATTATCCTTTCGACAGAACTGTTAGAGTTTTGAGCGAGAGGGGTAAAGATAACTTTATCAAAAATAATAAGTTGAAAGAGGTAGGGAATGACAATTAAACGCCCAGACCTATTTTTCATAAATGATGATGATTACAAATCGTTTGGCAATATAGCTGAAGATTTTGCATTAACTGAGTATGATACACCTTATTCAGCATTTAAAAAGCTAATAGCTTTAGCTTTAAAAAGAAATTTTTATGAACTAGTTGATGATGATGACATTGACTTAACCGATGACGAAAAGCGTATAGCAATGAATGCTTTGCTTAACCATTTTGCCGTTGATGTGATTGAAAAGAAAGGTTGTTTTGAATGAAATTGTATCTAGCAACGGAAATGAATGCTTACAAACTAATCGGAGAAATCTTTTATGAAATTTCTTGACTTATTTTCTGGAATCGGTGGATTCCGATTAGGCATGGAACAAGCGGGTCATGAATGTGTTGGATTTTGCGAGATTGACAAGTTTGCTCGTAAGTCTTATAAGGCGATTCACGACACGCTAGGAGAATATGAGTTCCACGATATTACAGCAGTTACAGATGAACAATGGAGAGCATTACATGGAACAGTTGACGTTATTTGCGGCGGATTTCCTTGCCAATCTTTCAGTATCGCAGGAAACAGACGAGGATTTGAGGAGACTAGAGGGACTTTGTTTTTTCAGATTGCAAGAGCCGCCAAGCAAATCAAACCACAGTTTTTATTCCTTGAAAACGTCAAGGGGTTACTCAATCACGACAAAGGGGACACGTTCAGAACTATCCTCAGCACGCTTGATGAACTGGGGTATTATGTTGAATGGCAAATACTTAACAGCAAAGATTACGGCGTTCCGCAGCACAGAGAGCGGGTGTTCATTATCGGACATCTTAGAGGAGAACGTTTCAGAGAAATATTTCCTATCGGAGGAACGTCAGTCAAAGCTACTATACAAATATTAGCGCACCGTGACGGTTATCGGCGCAATACGCAAGTATTTAGCAAAGACGGTATAACTGAGGCACGTGCTGGTGGTGGTCGTGGTCACTATGTTGCGATACCAGTTTTGACACCAGAGGCGCACGCCAAACGTCCAGCACTTTTAGCAAAGAATAAAACAAGCAATCATGATTCTGGTGTTGTTATCAAAGTTGGGAATGTTAATCCAAGCGGAAAAGGTATGAACGGTAATGTTTATGATTCTGACGGAGTTGCGCCAACACTTACAACGAATAAAGGGGAAGGACCTAAAATCTTACAACGTCCAAGAGGCTTTAACTCTGGCGGAGAGCATGAGATAGCACCTACATTGTCATCTAGCAGTTGGCAAGAAAACAATTTACTGAAGGTCAGTGGAATTTATACCAACGATTCCCCTGAATTTATCAGAATTAGAAAACTAACGCCTCGTGAGTGTTGGCGGTTACAAGGTTTTCCAGATTGGGCATTTGACAAGGCACGTGAGGTCAATAGTGACAGTCAGCTTTATAAACAGGCTGGAAATAGCGTGACCGTGCCAGTTATCTATGCGATTGCTAAATTATTGTAATTATTGTAGAGGAGAGAAAAATGAAATTATATCTAGCAACGGCAATGAATGGTCGTACAATCAAAGAAATCAAAAATAAGATTGAAGATTGTGCGGCTTTTTTGGTAAAAAATGAGATTGATTTTTTCAATCCGTTTTTAGAAACGGTTGCCAAGGATAATGTGGCAAACGGCATTATCCGTGACAAAAAGCCAATTGAAATGTTGTGTGATTCCGCTCGGCACATTGAGGAGTGTGACGGTGTGATGTTTATCGGAAGTCGTGATGATTTGGTGTCGTCACTTGGCTGTCAAGTCGAAGTATTGATTGCCAACAATTACGGCAAAGGCTGCTTGATGTATGACGGCGAAGATGTAATCAGTTTTAAGTCGATAGAAACGACTTATGAGTTTGGCGAGATATTGGCTAAAAAGGAGCTGGGAGCATGAGCTATATTATCAGCTATACAGGCGTTAAGTTAAAAATTAAGTGGTACGCCTGCGACAAATATATGGCGCAATGGCGCTTTACCAACGAGAAAAACAAGGCTTATCGCTATAAATCGCTTGAAAAGGCAAAAGCTGTCTTGAAACATTGCAAGATTCAGCGTGATTATGATTGGAAGATTGAGGAGTTGGGATATGATTAATAATGTTGTTTTGGTTGGTCGTTTGACGAAAGACCCAGAATTGACCTACACACCGCAGAATCAAGCAGTTATTGCTTTCACGCTTGCGGTCAATCGTAATTTTAAAAATGGTAATGGCGAGCGCCAAGCTGATTTTATCAGTATTGTTTTGTGGCGACAGGCTGCTGAAAATTTTGCGAATTGGGCGACAAAAGGGGCGCTAATCGGTATTACTGGTCGGATTCAGACGAGGAATTATGAAGATGGTGGTGGTCGTCGTGTTTACGTGACTGAAGTCATTGCGGATAGTTTTCAGATGTTGGAAAGTCGTGCCGCGCGTGAGGGTGGCAATAAGGTGCAACAAGCGCCGAATCAGCCAGATTTTAGTCGGGATAATGGTGTGCCACCGTCTGAGCTTAGTGATGATAATTTGCCGTTTTGAGCATTGTTCAGAAAAAAGAAACAGGAGGCTGACGAAAAAGGATATACAGCTTGAGCTGTTTTAGAAAACGGAGAAAAATAAAATGGATTATTACAATTTAGTCGAAGCACTACAAGATTTAGATATATTCAAAGAGATTGATGCTAATGCAGAAAATTTAGATGAATTTGAGATTCAGGATTTGGTAACTGACGGGTTTGGCGATGATCCGCTTGAACTTGTGAATATCATTCTTAAACGCATCGAATTTGTAGAGTTTTCAATTTCAGGCTCTAAAGGTATCGTTATCCCAGAGGTCGATAAAAACGGAAATAAAACGCCTATCGCTGTCTGGAAAAAGGTATTCAAATGACAGACTGAAGTTGAGAAGCTTGAAAAAAAGGAGATGCAAAATGACTAAATACAGAAAAAAACCAGTGGTAATTGAGGCGTTTCAAGTAGGATATGAGCGTTGTCTACCCGATTGGCTAGATGAAGCCATAACAAGAAATGATGTTATTACTCATTGCAGCTACGAGACACAACCTTTTGATAATGTTCCAAAATTCGATAGCGCCGACATCAAAACGCTAGAGGGAACTATGCACGCCCAAAAAAGCGACTATATCATTAAAGGCGTGCAAGGCGAGCTTTATCCTTGTAAGCCAGATATTTTTGAGGCAACTTATGAGGTGGTGGAATGATAAAAAAGATTAGACACGCACTTTCTACGTACGTAATGAGGCAGTTCATAGCTTTCATTATGCTATTTATTATCTTGATATTATCATCACTTGCGATAAATTATATCGCATTGATAGAGAGCATAAGTCCATTATCAAAAATGGTGGACATGACATTAACGGCAATCACATCATTCTTTGTTATAATGTTTGTCTTGGCAAAGATGATGAAATAGGGAGAGTGTAAATAAATATAAAGCAATAACTAGCTTTGTCGTGACAGATAAAGATGGCGATGACCTTTTAGAGGTTGTAGATGGGGATGTGTTCATTAGAGAAAGCGGAACGAATAAGTTTACGCATAAAGAAACTGCTCTTGTCATAACATTTCAACGGAGAGCGATAGCAGATTATTTGGAGAAAGAAAAATGAAAATAAAACTATGTTGGGTTAATGAAATTGATAGTGAAAATCCACCAGAAAACTTAAAAGAGATTGTTTGGGATTCTTTTAGAAAGTTTACAAAAGGAACAGCCGAGGACTATAAGTTTATTGATAAGTTATCATACATTGATAATCTAAGGAAATCGTTGCACGATTTCAAAAATTTGGAAGAATCTGTCGAGAAAGAACTAGGTGGTTATTGTAAATATTACCTAGATGAATATGGAGAAATGCCAGATGCAACAGATGTGCTAGATACTGCATTTATGGCTCAATGCTTTGATTCTGGTTTTATGCCACTTAGTGAATTAGGAAAATTCGGCTATGAGACAAGCAAAACGATATGTGACATCGTTAAGTATGTGATGATTTATTAGGAGGTGGGAGATGGCTGCGACACATTGGTTGATTTATTTTAAGAATTAGGAGCATGTGATATGCAAATCAGAATCATAAACAGCAAGATTCAGTACGCAAAAGGCGAGTATACAATGACCAAATATGGTGTATCAAATTTTCTGAGACAGTTGAATCAAAATGGTGTGACGAAACTTGACGATGAAAGCCGAGAAAATTTGAAACGATTATCACGATTAGCGGAACGTGGGAGATTAGTGTAAATAAAAAAATACAGTTCTTGGGAAACTGTATTTTATAGTAGAAACTTTCGTTTATGTATTTTAATTATAGCACATAAACGGCGATATATCAAGGCTGGACGTTGATTTTTAAGTCAACGTTTGGCTAGCTTGTAATAGGTATTAACTTTGAGGACAAACTAGAAAAAGGAAACACGTTTATGTATTATATGCGCAATATCGCTATCTCAGCTGATGATAAATATCGTGAGTGTAGCATTTTGGGGAAATCGTTGCCTGTTGATTTGGTTCGGGGTGGTAAACCGAGAAAAAAGAAAGAAGTGGCTAGTCGACCAGTTCAGAAGAATTTGAATTATCGGAATGCGCAGAAGTGGTTTCGGTTATCTGCGATAGCAAATTTTGATAATGGCGATTATTACGGGACATTTACTTTTGATGATGAACATCTGCCAGAAAATCTTGAGGCATGCGAAAAAGAAATCTCTAATTTTTTGAAAAGGATAAATCGGGCGAGGAAAAAGAAAGAATTGCCAAGTTTGAAATATCTAGGCGTGATTGAGGGGAAAACTGAGGGGCGATTACATTTTCATTTGATTATGGATAATTTGCTTGGTCGCGATGAGATTGAAAATCTTTGGGCAAAAGGCAGAGGCAAGAATCGGAAGTTTATGGGAAAAGGCGAGGTTGTTGTGATTCGTCCTCAAAATGATGTACCAGGTGTTGAAGTGATTGCAACTTATCTGACGAAAGAGTTTAAGTTAGAGAATCGAAAAGGCAAGCGCAAATGGTTTTCTAGTCGGAATTTGAAAAAGCCGATTGTTGAACGTGCGCAGAATTGGAAGTATTCAAGGGCGAAGATTGCGAGCTTGCTTGAGAAAGATGAATTGGAGCGACAATTAGAGCTTGATAATCCAGAATGGGAACTGATTGAGTTTCCGAGGAAGAATCCCGAAACGGAACGTGAGGAGTATGTTAAGTTGGACGTGCGAGAAAATGAATTTCTTGGCACAAGTATTTATTACAGAATGCGGAGGCGATTATGAAAAGTGAGATACATTGGACTGTGACTTGGCAGAGTGTCGAGGGGCAAGCAACGATGTTTGTGGTGAGATTTGCGAGCATGCGTGAGGCGCAGGCGTTTAAGAAAACGATTAAGCCTGTGGCTAAGGCTAAAGTTGAGAGAGTGGGGTAGGAAATGGGACAACCAGAATTATCAAGAAATGAATCTAAACTTTTAGAATACCTACAAGAAAAGAAATCTCTGACAGGGTGGCCGAGTGCTATTGCTGAGATTATCGGAATCAATAGTCATGGTTTTGATTTGGCACGCAAAAAGTTGAAACGGTATGATTTTGTATCTGAGGTAAATCTAACAGATGATGAGGGGAATGGTTCGCATGTCATCAAGTTGTCTATTACAACAAAAGGCACGAAGATTTTACCAATAGACGACGAGCGCAAAGCAAATCAAGATATTCGAGATTTGATTGCTGATCTCGGATATGGTATGAGCAGAATGGCTGACGAATTAGGAATTAGCAAGAAAACATTTATTGGCATGATGAACGTTGAGATGAATGACTTGAAACGCAGGAAGTTGATTAGTCAAATCAGACAAGTTTGTCAATAAAACAATTCACACCAAAAGCGAAAAGAGGTGGCGATGGATTTAAGAGTAACGCTAAGTAACGATGAATGTCATGTGGTATTTAGAGACATCACACGACTACTTAAGCAGTATGATAAATTATGTGATTCAGAGCGCAGCCAGATTGATTGTGCTCTTGAATGCGTTCAGCGAAACGAAGAAACGGCGTATTATATTATTACTAAACGTTTTCTTAGTGGTAGAAATAAAAAGTCCTATAATCAGCTTGCATTTGAGTTATACTATGATGAGAGCAACGTCAGAAAGATTAGAAACGCTGGCTATAAATGGTTTGCTGAAAGCTACAAAGGGGGTGTGTTACTTGATAGATGTCTCAACAAGAAGTGCGAGGCATAGCTTTTATGTCTCAACAGCTTGGCTTAAACTCAGAGCTAAAGTATTAGCTCGTGATAATTATGAGTGTATCTGGTGCAAAGCTGAGGGCAAGGTGACAACAAAAAAGAACGCTGTACTTGAAGTGGACCATATCAAAGAACTTGAACACTATCCGCAATATGCACTAGATATTAAGAACCTACGAACGCTATGCAAAAACTGCCACAACAAGCGACATGGCAGGTATCAAAGACGAAATAAACGATTTGATGACGAGGAGTTTGAATGGTAAGCCCCCCGCTCAAATAAAAACAAGAATTGTCAGAATTCTTCCAGACCGAGTTGCCCACATTTAACCAAAAAAATCTAAAAACGCACATGAGAGGGGGGAACCTATGGCAAAAACAAAACTAGAATTGGAATTATCTAAGCTGATTGATAAAAATTCAGCGAGTGAAATGGAAATTATGAAACGTTATTTAAGTCTTGTTGACACATACAAAAAATTAGATAAGTCAATAGAAAAAAATGGTGTGATGATTTCTGTGAAAAATGGCAATCAGAAATTTTTAAAAGCAAATCCTGCTGTTTCTGAAAAAGTGAAAGTAAATGCTGCGCTTATGAAATTGGGCGAATTTTTCGAGAAAAAACGTGCGGAAAAATCAGCCGAAAAAGGAATAAATTTAAATGAATTATATTAAATTTCTGCCCAAAGAAGTTAAAAAATACGTTTCGGAGTACGAAACAGAAAAAATAAAATTCAATCAAGAACGTGCGCAATTAGTTAATTATATCGAGCGTGAAATTTGTCCACGTTTAAAATCAAATGAAATTTTTTTTGATATGGAACAGATTGAAAGATGTACTGGCTATATCGAAAGGTGGTTTTTTAAGTTGGAAAATTTTCAAAAATTTATCATCGCTTTTGTGTTTTTGTACACCACAAAAACAAAAGCTAATGTTTATCGTGAGTTTTTGATTATGATGGGGCGTGGTGGTGGTAAAAATGGCTTGATTTCTGGTATTTGTTCGTATCTTCTGACACCTATGCACGGTATTGCTAAGTATGATATTTCGATTGTGGCAAATAGCGAGGAGCAGGCAAAAGTTAGTTTTGATGAAATTTTTGATGTGATTGAGGGGAATCCTGCTCTTAAAAAAACGTTTGACAATAAGCGGGCTAGGATTCGCAATCGTCAGACAAAAAGTGTTATCAGATATGTGACGTCTAATGGTTCGACAAAAGATGGTGCGCGTGATGGTGCTGTCGTATTTGACGAGATTCACAGGTACGAGAGTAATCGAGATGTCAAGGTGCATGTGTCGGGGCTTGGTAAGCGCCCAAATCCTCGTCAGTTTTATATCGGGACGGATGGTTATGTGCGTGATGGTTTTATTGACGAGATAAAAGATAAGGCGCACAAGGTGTTATCTGGTAAGACACGGTATAATGCGTTATTTCCGTTTATTTGTAAGTTAGATAATGAGTTACAGGTTGATGATTTGTCGACTTGGGAGTTGGCTAATCCGATGTTTCATCAGCCTTTGAGTGCTTATGCTAAAGATTTGTGGCACGAGGTGGTGGAGCAGTATGAGGAGTTGCAAGATAATCCGAGTAATCGTGAGGAGTTTATGACTAAGCGGATGAATTTGCCTGTGGCGGATACTGAGCGGAGTGTGGCGAGCCATGAGGAGTTGGTGGCGACTAAACGAGATTTTCCAGATTTAGTTGGTCGGCAGTGTATTGGAGCGTTTGACTATGCGGCTGTTCGAGATTTTGCAGCAGTTGGGCTGTTGTTTAGGTCGGGAGAGGATTATATTTGGTTATCTCATAGTTTTGTGCGCAAGGAGTTTGTGGATGCGATTTATGGGTATAGTAAGCCAAAGGATACGGTCAATGGTAAGCGACAATTTGCGCCTATCAAAAAGTGGGAAGACGATGGCTTTTTGACTGTGATTGACGAGCCGACAATCAGTCCTAAGTATATTGTGGAGTGGTTTGTCTATGCGCGTGATGAGTTGGGTTATGATTTGCAGACAATCGTGGCGGACAGATATAGAGCTGAGCATGTGCAACAGGCTTTTGAGTCATGTGATTTTGAGGTACAATATAAAAATAAATTTGATGCGCCGTTTGGTTATCGTTTGGAAATTTTACGAAATGCCCTTGCGATTGACAGTTTGGTTGCGCCTAAAATCGAGAGTGCTTTCGCTAGTCAAAATGTCATTTTTGGCGATAACGATATGATGCGGTGGTACACACATAATGTGTTGCGCAAGCTAAAAGGCGATGGCAATGTGCTATATGTCAAGAAAGAGGATGTAAGGCGTAAGACGGACGGTTTTAAAGCGTTTGAGTATGCGATGTATCACTCGGGAGATTTACAGGATGTGGATGTTGGCGCTTTTTATGATAATGTTGATGATTGGTTCTAAATTTTAGATACTCGAAAAAGTCCGCTTTTTCATCTTAAAATTATTTAGACTAGAATTATTCGGAGGAAAACAAAATGAACGAATTAACAGAAAAAATTGTATTTATCGAAAACGATAAAATCGTGACAAACTCGAAACAGGTTGCTGAGAGTTTTGGAAAACAGCATAAAGATGTGCTAGAAAATATTGATAATCTCATGGCGGAAAATTCCGCCGTGAAAATGTTTAAAGAAACAAGCTATGAAAGTCGAGGTAGAAAATTCCGCATGTACCTGATGAACCGTGACCGATTTTCACTTCTCGCTATGGGCTTTACTGGAAAGCATGCGCTTGAGTTTAAACTCAAGTATATTGAAGCATTCAATCAGCTTGAACAGTTCTACAATAGTCCTGATATGATTATCAAGCGAGCTATGGAGTTACAAGCTCAGAAGATTATCAAACTTGAAACGGAAAATAAGGAACTCAAACCTAAAGCGCTATTTGCTGATTCGGTTTCAACTTCTAAAACGAGTATATTAGTTGGAGATATGGCGAAAATTATCAAATCTAATGGCATTGATATGGGTGCTAATCGTTTCTTCACTTGGTTGCGTGATAACGGATATTTGATTAAGCGCAAAGGTAGTGACTGGAATATGCCGACACAGAACTCTATGAATCTTGATTTATTTGAGATTAAGGAAACAATCATAAATAAACCAGATGGTCACGTTCAAATCAGCAAGACACCAAAAATTACAGGTAAAGGTCAAATATACTTTATCAACAAATTTTTGGGAGCATAACAAAAAAAGCCTTGTGAGGTAGATTTTACAAGGCTTTTTATTTGATTAAAAATATTTTTTCGGAGGAAAACAAAATGAACGAATTACAAAACTTTAATTTCAGTGGGCAAGATGTCCGCATTATCACACTCAATGACGAGCCTTGGTTTGTCGGCAAAGATGTTGCTGATATTCTTGAATACAGCGATACGCAGGCTATGACCCGCCGTCTTGATGAAGAAGATGTCATAACCGACAAATTGTCGGGTATGGTGTTATTTTCAAACAGGGAAATGTTTGGTTGCTTTACCAGAAATATGCTGATAAAGGTTATACCAAGACAAACTTTGCACCAGATGATGTGGCGCAGTTGCATCCTCATACGAAATGGACACAGCAAGGTATGTTATTTGTTTATGAGTTGCTGAAATCAAAGGGGATTTTGCCAATGGTAGAACTTGATGAGCAGGCGAGCTAGACCCAAAAATCGCTTGATATTGTTGTGTGATAAAAGAGTCCGCTTTTTTGCGGTTTTTTTGTTTATACTGAATTTATACAACAAAGAGAAAGGAGCGTTATGGGGATTTTAGATGTGATTTTGGGACGAAAAGAGAAGTCTAGTGTTGAATTTGTGTTAGCGAATGCTACGACACAGGCGACAATGAAAAATATTGCACTTGATACATGTGTGAATTATATTGCTCGAACTTTTGCTAAGGCGACTTTTATCAAAAAAGATAAGAATCAGAAGTCTGTTTTTGACGAAGATTATTATTTGTTGAATACTCGTCCAAATCCCAATCAAACGGCGGCTGAATTTTGGACACAAGCTGTGTCAAATCTGATTCGAGATAGTGAGTTGCTGATTGTTTGTTATCAACATAGCTTGTTTATTGCTGATGCGTTTGTTAAAAATGAGTTCTTGACAGGCGATGAATATTCTGGAGTATCTATTCGTTATGAATCTTTGTCAAGAATATTTACAAGCAACGAAGTCGTTTATTTGAGAAATGAAAATCAAGCGTTAGATAATTTCTTTGATAGTTTGTGGTGTGACTATGCCGACATTATGGGTGCGACTATCGGGGCGCAGATTCGCACTGGTCAGATTCGAGCGCTCTGGAGTGTGCCGAGTAGCAAGCTTGATGAAAAGGAGCGCAAAAGCCAAAAGCAATTGCGCGAAAATGTTATCAACGAGATTAGGAAGTCGCCAGTGGTGCTGATTCCTAAGAAACACGAGAAAGACTATGATGAAATTTCTAACAAACAAGCTACTGGGAAAGGTAACAATGTTGATGAGATTGGTAAGGCTAAGAAATTCTATATTGATGATGTTGCTAATGTTCTAGGGATTCCTAATGGTCTGATTTATGGTGACTTTGCGGATAATCAGAAAAACTATGAGATTTTCATTGAGACTGTGATTGAACCGATTGCAGCTAAATTGATTGATGGCCTCAATCACATTGTTTACTCGCAAAGCGAGATTATTGCAGGACACACAATTAAAATGTTAGGAGTGCGGCGACGTGATATGTTCGAGCTATCAAGTAGTATTGACAAGTTGATTTCATCTGGCACATTTAATCAAGATGAGATTCGGGAAGAACTTGGACGGAGTGAAATTCCAAATGGTGATAAATACTCACACACCACACAGCAGTCCCTTATCCTAATCATAGCGAGCGGAAATCCGCTCGCTTTTTTATTTTCCTAGCAGTTCATCCAAATCTAGTTCTCCCACAAAATTATAATGAATTTCAACAATCGTAATTTTACTCCTTGGGATATTCTCAGGTCGATGGATGACAATTTTACTGATTAGCGAATTCACAATTTCAGTTGTTAATTCAGTCATCTCAGTGTATTTTTTGACGATTTTGATAAACTGCTGAATCGAAGTATTTTGTTCATCATGTTTAGCCAATTCTTTTTTCATATCCACAAGCTCATTTTTCAATTTATCCTGTTCAATTTCATAATTGGTCGTGAGTTTGCGAAAGCGTTCATCAGATAATTTTTGCGTCAAAGTGTCTTCATAAAGTCGCTGAATGATTGAATCAATTTCGACATGCCGTTTTTGACTTGCCCTAATTTTTCGTTTCAATTTTGCAACTTCGTGATTACTTTCTAGTTCAAATTTTACCTTCAATTTATCAACAAATTCAGATTCATGTTTTTGCAAACCTTGACACAATTTTTTCAAATCTTCCAAAACAATTGTTTCTAGCGCATTTTTACGAATGTAATGAGGATTTTCGCAATTTCTCCTAACATTAGCGTAACGTGAACATTTGTAATGATCCAGATTGGTTTCGCCTTTTTGCTTGGCACAAAAATATTCCTTACTGTCACAAGCGCCACAAAAAATTAATCCTGCAAATAAATTGGCATGCTCAATTTCATCATAATGATGTTTTTGCACTCGTTTATGTTTTCGCATTTGCTGAACAATATCAAAAGTTTCTTGGTCAATAATCGCAGGATGTGCATCTTTGAAAATTAGCCATTCATCTTTAGGTTTAGTTTTTGTCTGGCGAGATTTGTAAGATATTTTGTAGGTTTTCAAACTAACTGTGTGACCTAAATATTCTTCTTTACTCAACATGCTAGCGATAGTCGTGTGCACCCAAGCATAAGGGTCGTCATTTTTCGCTTGATGATTAATAGCAATGCCACGATTCACTTTATGCCAAATTGGAGTTTCGATTTTCTGCGTTCGCAAGTATTTTGCGATTTTATAAACGCCAAGTCCTTCTTTTGCTAATTGAAAAATCAATTTAACAACTTGACTGGCTTCCTCGTCAATAATCCAATTTTTCGGATTATCTGGCGATTTCAAATAGCCATAAGGTGGAAACGCACAAATTTTTTCGCCAGCTTTTGCTTTTGCATGTTTGACGGCTTTGATTTTCTTGCTTGTATCTCTCGCATACCATTCATTAAAAAGGTTGCGCAAAGGTAACAAATTATCAGAAGCTTCATCAGATTTTGTGCTATCGACATTATCATTTAATGCGATAAAACGAATTTGATGAGTTGGGAAGGTTAGCTCCAAAAGTTGTCCAACTCTTAAATAGTCGCGTCCTAGCCTTGATAAATCTTTGACTAAAAAATTACGAACCTTTCCGCTTTCCACTAAAGCGAGCGCTTTTTGGATTGCTGGGCGATTGAAACTTGTGCCAGAGTAGCCATCATCCACAAAATAGATGGGATTTTGTAAATTTTCATTTATCGCAAAATCGCCAAGATATTGTTTTTGATTTGTGATTGAATCACTGTCTCCAGCATTGCCATCATCCTGCGAAAGTCGGCAATATACAACCGTAATATCTTGTAATTGTTCTAAATCTACCTCCGTATATTCCTTGATTTTTAAAGTGCTGTTATGCATATAAGCGTCCTCCTAATTATGATTAATTTAGATTTCACCTATAACCCTAGTGACAGTATAACTCTCTTTGGGCAAAAAGTGTAGTCTTATTTTTCCTGTAAAATCAAGCGTTTGATGAGTTGTTTTAGAGTCTTTTTTCCGACAAATTTTCGCTTGATAATATAGATATTTTTTCCAATTTTAATCTGTTTTCCCATCATCAATTCCTCCCGCCACAAACTCCGCAAATTCATCCAAACTCACAACCTGAAACAATTCCCAAAAATTAGCCAGCTCATCTTGAATGCGTTTTTGGATGGCGATTTTCCGTTTTTCGTCAGGCGCAATCCAGAGCACAAGTGGAAAAACATTGTTATATTTTTGTTCAAAACCCGTGTTGTAATAACGAATATATTGCTTGCATTTATTCACAATTCGGTTCAAACTTTCCGTGCTTTTATCCACCTCAATAAAATAGCTATCAACATAATCGTGCAGTGAAATTTCCGCAAATGAATCTGGTTTCAAACGCATTTGTCCGCCCAAAGCATCCAGCCAACCACGCCAACAAGTTGGTTCAAACAGAAATAAATCAAGCGTAAAATTTAGATTTTTTCTGGCGATTTCACTCAGTTGAACATAAATTTCCGTAATTGCCAGCGTGTGTTCTAAATGATGCGAAGTTGGTTCATATTTATTTTTCCGTGAGATTGGCAAATTTTCGCCAGCCTGTTTAAGCGCCCGCAAACCCGCAGTTTTTATCGTCCAAATATACGAACCGCTACCAGCTCGCACGCCACCAATTCGGCGCTCTAAATGCGAGATAAATCCCAAATTATTCAGCTTTTTTGTCGCAAGATTTGCTCGGCGAATTGCGGTAGAATCTTTCACGCTGTTCAAGAAAAACAGCCGAGAAATTTGCTTTGTTGTGGCATATTTTGCCTTGCATAAAAACTGCAAAATCTGCTTTTCCTTATCTGTTAAATCGTGTTTTTGCATTTCGATTTCCTTTCAATTTTAAGCGAGCTTGCTCCGTGTGAAATAAGGTAAATACGGAGTAAGTCGTGTGCTATATTTTTATAAATCGGCGATTTTCCGCCAACAAAAAGCGTTCGTCCAACCTCGTGAAACGAATAGCGAAACGAACACAAATTTTGTTTTAATCTGCAGTATTTTTCTTGCGTCTACCAATATTTTGGGGTCTGGTTTTGGGAATTTTCTCAGAATTTTTGTCTAAATTCTCGCTAGTATTTTTCAGAGAATGCAAATCGGAAAATCCAAATTGCTTGGAAAAATCAGCCTCAATTTCAGAAGTTGGCGTGCCATATTTAAGCGCAGATTTCGCAACCAAATCGCTGTAATTTCTGGTTGCAGGCGGTTTAGGAAAAGTTTTGCCAGAAAGCCAGCCACTAGAATTTCCATTGTTAGGCAACTTGGCATAAATGTGATATTGAGGCAAGTGATAAAAATCCTCAGCCACAAGTTCAGGCGCTTGTTTTGCCAGCTCCTGCGCATCGTTCATATCCAGCCCAAAACAGATTTTATTTCGGCAATTCGCATCAATCGCCATTTTGATATTTTGCGACAATTGATGCCGATATTGGTGCGCCAAAGTCAATGAAAGTCCAAGCCCACGAGCCTGACTCAGCGCATCCGCCAAATCTGTTGGCAAGCGCAAATAATCTTGAAGTTCGTCAATAAACAGCGAAATTCTGTGGCGCTTTTCTGGCGGAATTTCTGCCCGTTTTAGCGCCAAACTCCAAGTCAGGCTAACTAATAGCGAACCTAAAAAACGTGCAGATTCAGCGCCTGTAACGCCTTTATTTAGCGAAACTAAAACGATTTTTC
>NZ_BLLI01000053.1 GCF_011170085.1 Pseudolactococcus hodotermopsidis
CTTGATAACACGATACTTTTTCAATTCATTCACAGTGAGTAATATCCTTTTCATAAGTCTTAGTTTAACATTTGGGACATTTTATGTTTCGACCTACTTAGGACATTATCACTTTCGAATGATAAAATTAGAAAATATAAACAGTTATACTTGAATATTATTTCACAAAGTGATATAATAAGTGTGTCAAGGCTATCTCTAAACCTTAATTTTAGAGAAGTCTTAAAAATATTTGGAGGACATTTAAAAATGGCTATCGTTTCAGCAGAAAAATTCGTTGCAGCAGCTCGTGAAAACGGCTATGCAATCGGTGGATTTAACACAAACAACTTGGAGTGGACACAAGCTATCTTGCGTGCAGCAGAAGCTAAAAAAGCACCAGTTCTTATTCAGACTTCGATGGGTGCTGGTAAATATATGGGTGGCTATAAAACAGCTAAATATATCATCGAAAACCTTGTTGAGTCAATGAACATCACAGTTCCAGTTGCGATTCACCTTGACCATGGTCATTATGAAGATGCGCTTGAATGTATCGAAGTTGGTTACACATCGTTGATGTTTGACGGTTCTCATTTGCCAATCGCAGAAAACCTTGAAAAAACGAAAGAAGTCGTTGCGCTTGCACATGCTAAAGGTATTTCTGTCGAAGCTGAAGTTGGGACAATCGGTGGAGAAGAAGATGGTATCGTTGGTGCGGGCGAATTAGCACCAATCGAGGATGCTGTTGCCATGGTTAAAACAGGTATTGATTTCCTTGCGGCTGGTATCGGTAACATCCACGGTCCTTACCCAGCTAACTGGGCAGGTCTTGACTTGGATCATCTTAAAAAACTCACTGAGGCTGTTCCAGGATTCCCAATCGTTCTTCACGGTGGTTCAGGTATTCCTGACGACCAAATTCGTGCAGCAATCAAACTTGGTGTTGCTAAAGTCAATGTGAATACTGAAAGTCAACAAGCTTTCGCAGCTGCAACACGTCAATTTGCAAAAGATTACGAAGCCAATGAAGCTGAATACGAAGCTAAAAAACTCTTTGACCCACGTAAATTCCTCAAACCAGGTATTGATGCCGTTCAAGCAGCAGTCGAAGAACGTATTGACGTTTTCGGTTCTGCAAACAAAGCATAATGACTAGATAAACTTAATAAAATAAAGGCTTGCCGATTTTGGCAAGCCTTTTTGAGATAATAAAAAACGCCCACTTTGACAAATAAGTCAAAGTGAGCATTTAACTAATCATCTACCTGCAAAACATCCGCATAATCAGCTTTCTCATCAAATTCTTTCTTAGCAAAAGGACAAATCGGGAAAATTTTCTTGCCTTCTTGTCGTGCCTTTTCAACAACTTGAAAAACAAGTTGCTCAGCCAAACCTTGATGCCGATAATTGGGTTCAACTCCAGTATGCACAATAATCAAAGTGTTCTCACTCTCCAAAAACGCAATTTCCCCAACTTGTTCGCCAATCGTTGAATCTAGCAACACAATTTGATTTCCCTGATCTTCAAATGTAAAATTTGCCATTAAACTCTCCTTTATTTCTAATCGAAACTACCAATCAAAAATCAAACCTTTCCCCAATGCGAAAATTTCTCTGCCATACATATTAATCGTCTGACCTGTCCTTGAAATCGCAGGAACAAGACTCACCGTTTTAATGCCAGTCCGCTTGGCAAGCATTTTCGCCCGATAAGCATGAAAATCACTGGTCACAATCACAACCTTTTTTAGCGGTATCAATTTCTTGGCATTTTCAATATTCTCTTGCGTTCGGCCAGACTTATCCTCAAGCAAAATCTGACTTCTAGGCACGCCATTTGCGCTCAGATACTTTGCCATACAGCTTGCCTCAGAAATCGGCGCATCCTTACCTTGTCCGCCACAAACGATAATCGTCGTCTTAGGATTTTTGGCAATGTAGCCAAGCGCTGCATTCAACCGTTCCTTTAAAACAGGCGAAGGATAGGCAGTCTCAGCCGAATTGCCACGAACCTCAGCGCCTAAAACAAGCAAAGTATCAGCGTTTTGCTCAGCTTGATAGTGTGTCCCACTGAAAATCAACCCCAACATCACAGCCACATAAATGCCACCTAACATGGTAAGCTCGCCGATTACTTGAACAATTTTCTTCTTCATTATTAGAATTAACTTAGCATAAAATTAGGAATCATGGCGCACCCACTTCAAAGCACCACTTGGACAAGAGTCGACAACAGCAATCGAATGGTCAGCAGACTCGCCATTATCCGCAATAATCCATGGTTTACGCCCAACCTCAAAAACGCCAGAATCCCCACGTACACAATTACCAACATGCGCACAAATCGCTTGATTATAATAAATATCCAAATCTTTACCATAATACTTGCGATACCCAAGCGCCAACAAGTCTTTTTCAGTAACAAGTTGCCCATTAATTTGATTGCCTTTCATCATGCACCCCCATAAACTCAAATCTTTTTGATACTTTAATTATAGCACTTTATTGATGACAAGGAAAATATCTTGTGTGAAAGAGAGGGAATTTAATAAAGGAGAAAATGACAAAATATTATGAATTTTTTTGACAAGTAACGCTGAAAATGTTATACTAGTAGTAGGTAGTAGGTAGTAGGTAGTAGGTAGTAGGTAGTAGGTAGTAGGTAGTAGGTAGTAGGTAGTAGGTAGTAGGTAGTGCTATCTGTGCTTATTAACTACTCTTATTCTCACTCTTGACTATTTATGACTTACTTTGCTATTGACAATTAGATATAAGGAGATATAAAATGTCAGAATTGCAAGACTTAGGTACTTTTTACCGAGAAAAGCGGGTATCACGAGGGTATAGTCTCAATGATATTGAAAGTGACTATCTTGACAAGGGTCAAGTTTCACGATTTGAAAATGGTTTAGCTATGTTATCAGCGGAAGCACTTGTGTACGCAATCGAAGGTATCAATATGACACCAAGTGAATTTTTCACGTCAAAGGGGAATTATGATACGGGGATTTTGCGTAAATTTGGTAATGAGTTCCAAAGTTACATGTTCAATTGCGATGCAGAAGGACTTCGTAGCATGATTATAGCAAGTCCTCGAAGAACAGATAAAAAGCTCTTTAATGTTATTGTCAAATGTGCCATTCGAGATATAACAACTGAAAATCTGCTTACCTCAAAAGATACAGAGTTTATTGATAAATATTTGACAAATATTGAAAATTGGACAATATTTGAGGTAAACATTTTTAGTTTGTGTTTGGAGGCCTTGGACATAGATTTAGCTCGTGACTTGGGAAAAGAGATGATAAAAAGGGATAAGTTGTATAAAGTTTTGGCTTATAATGCGTTTATGGTTAAAGAGGCGTTAATCAATCTTTATTGCCATATGATTTTACATGGCAAATACTACTATGCAGAAGAATTTGAAAAAGAGCTTGAAAAATTACTCACACCATTGGATGTGAAAGAAAAGATTTTCTTTCATATTTTTAAAAAAATTGGGCAATATCGACAAGAAGGGAAAGCCGAAGCATTAGCAGAAATTAAAAAAGATATTGAATTTTTGAAAGCTTTTGATTTACAAGTCTTAGCTGATCGTGTTGAGATGCTTATGACTAATTATGAATAAAAAATCCACCTAATCATTGGGGAATAGGTAGATTTTAAAGTTTATTAAAGCCATTGGAAAAACATACTACAAAGAAGACGCATGATAGACTTCCTCCTTTCTTTTAGACTGAGATAATCCGTTACTATTTTAGCTACTATACACATAATTTTTAGTAAAACATTTGTTTTCAACCGACTTAAGAAAGATTTACGATTGATTTAAGAGTAAATTATCAATAATTAAAAAGACTAAATATTAACCTTGAATTCATTTTATCAAAATAAATAGGCTAAAACGAAAAGTTGTTAATCAACAACGGTTGCGGATTAACAACTCTAGGATTAGGGGATATTTTTTGGTAAAATTAATCTTGTAAGTTAGTTCGGACGATTTGCACCGACAAAGAACAAAAATTTCTGCTATCTTTAGAGTGGTTATCGCTTGTTCTTTGTCAGTATCGAATTTAGTTGCAAATAAATTTGATACTAATGTCTCAGTTAGAGAAGTTTACGCAAATTGTTTTAGACAACCTGATTGAAAGAGTCGTATACAATCTTTTATGGCTGTTGTTTATAAGCATTTTGGAAATTATCTAGCGAAATCATAAAGATAATATTGTTTATCTGTTACAAATTATCTCTGACTGACACCTAACCTATATGTTATTGCTCAGTCTTAAAAATGGAGGAGATTAACCATGAAAAAAATTATTTTGAGTGCAGGAATTTTTCTTGCGTTAGCAGGTGGCGCAGTTACTGCCGCTGCTACAACATCACATCCAGCGCCTGACCCAATTGTTGATACCTGGAAATATGGTTCAGATGGAACGACTGATTATTCGCATTACTATGTGGAAACAAATCCTTATGGTAGTTTTGCAGTGTTGTACAGTAAAAATTGGCCTAATAAAGCAGTTGCGGCTGATCAGAAAAACTATGGTTGGGCAAAAGCAGATGCTAAGCGTGCTTGGAATGACCCTAATGGTTTCACGGCAAAATGTGCCTATTATGCTTTTTAATCGATGGCTAAATTAAGCAAACAGCTTACAGGGCGATTTATCGCTCTGTTCTTATTTACTGGTATATTTGTTGCGTTAGCTTTTGGGCAGATGGGATTATTCAAGACTGGAGAGATACCATTTCCAAGTCAAAATATTCTGTATGTGAGTGAAGTTTCGACAGATAGTAACAATTTTTATGGCACACTTGAGCAGATTGCCGAAAACGATAATCTTCGTCTTTATCGCAGTGTTGTTGATAAAGGCGAGAGTAAAGGCTTTGTTTTTGGACAACTTCCGAAAACTTCTAAGGAACGTTGGACAAAAAATAGTGAGACTTTAGAGGCATTACCGCTTATTGGTGAGTATTTTATCGAAGGTAAGATGAGCCAAAAGTCACTTGATAGCTTAGAAAAGATAAAAGTTAAGTCTGTCATAGCACCGACAGGTTGGCAAGGGGTTGTGGGCGATTTATTTCTTGGGTGGACAATCAGAACGACTACTTTTTATATGAGTTTACTTCTATTTGCCGTAACGATTTATGCTTTGAAAATGGCTAAGGTCAAGAAAGCTATGATAGCTCGTACCTTGGGTGTGAAAGTGATAGCGATAACCGTTGAATTACTATCGTTACTTTTCAGTTTTGTATGTTGGAGTTTGTTAGTGATAGCGCTTTCGAACTATTCGGGTACGATGTTGCTGACAAGTTTCATCTTCTTATTAGCTTTTATTTTGGCAAGTGTGTTGCTTGTTTACTTGTTTGTCCAATTTCTTTTTTGGAGTTTTATCCGCACAAGTCAAATTAGTGGTATTTTAAAGAATAAAATTGTCAATAAGCCTTTTAACTATTTGTGGTTGCTTATTATTGCTTTAAGTATTGGCACGATGACACAAGTTATCAGTCAAGCTAAGGAAGAATATGATTTAGCACAAAATCGTCAAATTGCTTTGAAAAAATGGGAAAAAATTTCAGACTTCAGTAAATTAGATGTCAAATTTTCAGAGCTAATGATGAATATGCCAGAACAACAACAAACCAAAGAGGAAGAAGAGGCACGAAAAAAGGCTTTGACTGCCTATGTATTGGGTTGGCAAGACTTTTATGATAGTTTTTCAGATGATGATGAACTGTTTTTAGAACGTCCAGATGATATTGACTTTCTTCAGATAGACGGCGAAACGACACCAGCTGAAGATTTTAAAAATCCAGGAAAAATAGTTGACTTACAAAGCAAATGGATTGCTAAAATTTGGCAAGTCAGTCCTTATGTTGTGAAATTAAGTCAAGAACTTATCGAAGATAATGCGACGATTTTCACAAATAACAAGGCAGTAACTGTTTATATTCCAGAAAAATATCGGGCATCACAAGCGGAGATTTTACCGCCGATAACAAGTCATTTTGTTGATTCAGGTTTAACAGAAGAAGATTTTGAGGTAAAGATTATTTCAAATGATTTCAAAATGTTTGTGCCTATTTTAAGTGAGATAACCAATCGAGAACAACTCGAAGTTATTGCAGAAGATTGTGTGATTGCACAATATAATGTCAAGAAGTTTCCTCATAATACTAAAGCAACATGGGCTTTGAGCGATAATTTTCAACAAGGCTTGTACCGCCAAGATAAATTACCCGCTGCGATTAAAAATTCTGTTGTACAAGGAGAAATCTTGAATTTTTCAAACGCTTTTGATATTTTGGAGAATTATCAAAAAGAATCAACTAGTCAGATGAAACGAGCGATTTTTACAAGTATTGCATTGTTTGTGGCACAAATTGTTGTTTTATTTGAATTTGTTAAGTTACGTTTGGCATTAAAAGCTCAAAAAATTTGTGTCAGTCAACTTTTTGGCATATCGCCAAAAATAGACTATTTAAAAATTTTCTGTTTACTTGTTGTGGCTATTTTTTCAGGATTAGCATTTGCAGTTTATAAAGGTGCAAATCTAAATATGGTGTTATTATCGGGTACATCATATCTTTTAATGGTTATTTTAGTGATGTTAGTAGCTGCTTATCAATTTAAGAAAAAACGTCTATCTATCTTGAAAGGAGAAATACTATGATTGAACTTCAAAATGTTAGTAAAAAATTTGGTAAGAACAATATTTTTGAAAATGTTAATTTAGTTTTTGAAACAGGGAAATCATATGCACTGGTTGGCGCATCTGGTAGCGGAAAAACAACACTTTTAAATGGTATTGCGCGGTTAGAAAAAATGACTTCAGGTCAAATTCTGCTGAATGGCAAAAATATCTGGGAGAGTCGAGAAAAGTCATATTTTAAAAATGAATTAGGTTATGTTTTTCAAAATTATGCGTTAGTTGAGGATGAAACTGTTTCTAGTAATTTAAAAATGATTGAAAAAGATGTTGTCAAGCAGAAACAAGCCTTAGAAAAAGTTGGTCTGTTAGATGAACATTTGACATCAAAAATATATGAACTATCAGGCGGTCAGGCGCAACGTGTAGCGATTGCTAGACTGGTTTTGAAACAGTCTAGGATAATACTTGCAGATGAGCCGACTGGTGCGTTAGACAAGGATATAGGTGTAGAAATTCGAGACTTGTTGTTGTCGTTATTAACACCTGAATCGGTTGTTATATTTGCGACACATGATGCGACTATCTATGACCATGTTGACGAAGTTATCGCATTAGATGACTTAAAGTGAGGAGTAGAGTGATGAAAAGAAAATTATTATTAATAGGCTTTCTAATCGTGCTATTAGGTGGCGGTGTGTTTGTTTTCAAAAGGTCTCAAAGCGAAGCAGAACTATTAAAACCTTTAACGAATAAAGGTGTGGCGCAAACCTTTGTAAATGATTCTGGTGAAAGTCAGACTTTTTCAGTCAATGAATCAGGGTATTATGACATCAATACTGTCAGTGGGGATAATGATTTCTTGGTACCAGGTTTGCCACTTGTAGGCTTTACTTTATTGGGACAGTATTTTATGAAAGGACAAGAATTCTCTTTTAATTCAAATGCAGTTGTGGAACTCAAACCAGCAGAATTTTCAAGTGTCAAAACTTCAGATGAACAGTTTGAATTGCTTCATAATGGCTCATATTTTTCTGATATTCAAATTCCAGAAGGAGAGTATGAGGTTGTCTATCAAGGCGAGTTTATACAAGAAGGCTTGAAAACGCAGAAACCTGGCCCAGCAACTATAGATGTTACATCATTGAGAGTAGAAACGGATAAGTCAACAGTTAGTGAATTTAGTGCAAGTTCAAGTGTAACATCTTATGAATTTAATGCTGAAAAACTAAGTCAAACCATTAAAATTATGAAAAATCAAGAGATAAAAATAAAAAAAGGACGCTCAGAAGATGCCAAATTTATTTTTACTAAATTGCCTTAGTTGATGTTTATCACTTATAAGAAGTTCTTCCATTAAGTTAGCTAAGACTTTTAAATAATAAAAACCACCCATTTCCCACAAATCCCAAAATACTTCCACGCAACGCTTGAAAAATCTCTCATTTTGCGGTAAAATATTGACTATGGCTTATAAAAAAGAACAAAAATCGACTTTTCAAAAAGTCGTCATGATTATCGTTTGGCTCATGCTGATTTTGACCATTTTTACTGCAGTTGCAATGGCAGTCTCAGTTTTTATCTAATCTCGTCTGTGGCGAGATTTTTTGATAAATACCAAAACAGCTACTTTCATAAAAAAGTAGCTGTTTAATAAATTTCAAATATTATACAAAGGACTAGCCTCAATATGGCTCGTATCAAGTACTTTGACGACATTTTTCGTATCAATATCATGCTGTAACAAAGTATTTTCCATTGTCATATGCGCAAGTTCTTTGAGATTATTTTCCTGACTTCGGTGACCGAGCAGGATTTTTTTTGTCTGCTTGCCAATGACCGAAAGTGCCGAGCGTGCGCCGTCCTCGTTTGACAAATGCCCTTTATCTGACAAAATACGCTGTTTGAGTCGCCAAGGATAGCTACCCATACGCAAAATTTCAACATCGTGGTTGCTTTCCATAAGATAGGCATCAGCATTTTCAATCGTCCCACGCACGCGATCGCTGACATAACCAGTATCTGTCAACATGACAAAACTCTTACCGTCTTTCATAAACTTATAAAATTGTGGCGCTGCCGCATCATGGCTAACCCCAAAACTTTCAACGTCAATATCACCAAAGGTCAGCATTTTCCCCATATCAAAAACATGTTTTTGAGTGACATCAATCTTACCGCACGACTCACCAATCGCCGTCCAAGTGTCAGCATTAGCAAAAACATTCATCTTGTATTTACGCGCCAGAACGCCCAGCCCAGCCACATGATCCTTGTGTTCATGGGTCACAAGCAAACTATCAACGTCATGCAAGGATCGGCCAATCTCATTCATTAAACCCTCGATTTTCTTACCCGAAAGTCCCGCATCAACTAAAATCTTGCGCTCAGCCGTCTCGATATAAGTCACATTACCACTTGATCCACTTGATAAAATGCTATATTTAAACCCAGTTTTTTCTGCCAATTTATTTTTCCTTTTAATTATATAATTAGTTTTTGTTTAAAATGATATAAATATAGTCGCAATTCTATTGCTTTTCCTCTGACCAATCATCAACATCAGAAGTCGCATCGCTTCCAAGTGGTGCGTAAGGTAAAACAATTGTAAAAGTCGTGCCTGTTTTACCGTCAGATTTCGCCCAAACAAAGCCATTGTGCATCTTGATAATATCACGTACAATTGAAAGACCCAGCCCAGATCCACCCTGCTCACGGCTTCGCGCCTTATCTACACGATAGAAACGGTCGAAAATCTTTGGTAAATCCTTTTTAGGAATGCCTATTCCTTCATCAGAAATGCGCAGTAAAACTTGCGTATTGGTTAGCTCCAAACTTACCGTGATTTTGCCGCCATCAGGACTATATTTAATGGCATTATTCATCAAGTTATCAATCACTTGACTCATCTTGTCCGTATCAATTTCCATCCAAACAGGTTGCAAGGGAATTTTTCGAACAATCTTGAACTGCTTAGTATTCTTATCACTATGCCCGACAATTTGATCAAAACGATTAAGTTGAAAATGGAGAAAAGCAACAAAGTTAATCACTTCCTTTTCCAAAACAATCTTATCAGAATCCATCCGTGACAAGATGACCAAATCTTGAATCATCCGAATCATCCGATCAGTTTCCTTGAGTGAAACCTTAACAAAGTTTGGTGCTAGGTCAGAATCGGTAATAGCACCCTCATCAAGTGTCTCAAGATAAGATTTAACCGAGGTCAATGGCGTGCGCAACTCATGAGAAACGTTGGAAACAAAGAGACGACGTTCACGCTCATTTTTCTCTTGCTCGGTAACATCGTGTAAAACTGCCACAACCCCTGAAATAAAGCCAGATTCACGCCGAAACAAGGCAAATTTAATCCGCAAAGTCGTAAATTCACCCATAGCATTTTGTGAATCAATGATAAGCTCAGGCTCAGATTCGAGCAACTCTCTAAAAGTATAGTCGCTTGCAATATCAAGTGCGTCAATAATTTTGCGCGACAAAATATCTTTTTCTTTGACATTTAGATAGTTAAGTGCAGAAGCATTAGCAAGCACCACCTTACCCCGCCTATCCGTTGCAATAACACCATCTGTCATATAGGTCAAAATACCATTTAAACGTGTACTAGACGATTCTAGCGTTTCTTGAGCATGCTCCGTTTTTTCGCCAAGATTAACCACTTTCTCATAAAGAAGATTGATTTCAGTATGACCAGGAATTTGCTTTCTAACCGCATAGTTTTTCTCAGTAAAATCATCAATTTGATCTGAAATTTGCTTTAAGCCAAACGTGATTCGCAAACTAAACCAAATCGTCAAGGCAAGCGAAAAAAGATAGAAAATGCAAAAAAGCATGAGCGAGTCTTCATGTGCCAGAAAAATAGGCGCATTCCAAGCAAAGAAGATTGAAAAAAGCAGTAAATGCGATATTACCGCTTTAAACAAAATCCCACTCGTTATCGGGAGTTTATTTTTCATTTGGGTCACTCAAATAATAGCCAACACCACGCCGTGTCATCACATATTCAGGGCGACTTGGTGTGTCCTCGACCTTTTCTCGCAATCGCCGAATCGTCACGTCAACAGTCCTCACATCGCCAAAATAATCATATCCCCACACCGTCTCAAGCAAATGTTCACGTGTCATGACTTCGCCAACATGTTGTGCCAAGTATTGCAATAGTTCAAATTCACGGTGGGTCAAATCAATATGCTTATCATTTTTATAAGCCGCATATTTTTCTGGCGCAATGTTAATCGCGCCAATGCGGAGTTCTTTTTTATCATTGTTAGCAGACGCCCCTTCCAAAACGAGGCCAGAACGGCGCAAATTTGCCTTGATCCGCGCCAGTAATTCACGGTTTGAAAAAGGTTTAGTCACATAATCATCCGCTCCCAATTCAAGCCCGATAACCTTATCAAACTCACTATCTTTAGCAGAAACCATGATAATCGGTACTTCTGAGGACTTGCGAATCTCACGCGCAACCTCAAGACCATCTTTTTTGGGCAACATCAAATCAAGCAAAATTAAATCAGGATTTTCATTAGCGAAAACCTCAAGTGCTTCCTCGCCATCAAAAGCAGTCAGCACCTCATAACCTTCTTTAGTTAAGTTAAATTTGACAATATCAGAAATTGGTTTTTCGTCATCAACGACAAGTATTTTTTTCACGGCTACTCCTTTAGCGATTAGAGCGACAAGGTCGCAAAGAGTTTGGGGAAGTAGCTATACACAATCTAATTTTGATTTAGCTGTTGGTCTACTTCTCAGTCTCTGTTATCTAGCTATAATTATAACGTTTTTTCCAACATTCAGCAATCAAAACGTTAGTTTTAGATAATCAATCACAAAATCAAATCATATTAAGCCTAAAAATGTCGTAAGAAAACTTAATTTTTCACATTTTCCGAAACGCTACTTTTATTAGCTTTCCAGTTTGATAAAGTATAATAGAAATTTTAATCGTAAAAATAGTTTGACAATTCAGATACTACGTGATAAAATAGTTCTATGTTACAAATTGTAACATGAAAAATAAAATATAAGGAGATTTAAATGCCGCTTATAGAATTTAAAAATGTCGATAAGTATTACGGCGAGTATCATGCGCTCAAGCACATTGATTTGGCAATCGAAGAAGGTCAAGTTGTTGTGTTGCTTGGCCCATCCGGATCAGGAAAATCGACACTGATTCGCACGATTAACGCCCTTGAAGGTATTGATTCTGGCGAGCTTGTTGTCAATGGTCATCATGTAGATCATGCAAGTAAGAAAGATTTGGTTGAACTTCGTAAAGAAGTCGGAATGGTTTTCCAACATTTCAACCTTTATCCACACAAAACGGTGCTAGAAAATGTGACATTAGCACCGACGAAAGTACTCAAACAGGAATTGCGTGAGGCAACAAAAATTGCTGAGAAATACCTGAAATTTGTCAATATGTGGGATAAAAAAGATGCTTTTCCAGGACAGCTTTCAGGGGGGCAAAAGCAACGTGTCGCTATTGCTCGCGGACTTGCTATGACCCCAAAACTTTTGCTTTTTGATGAACCAACCTCGGCGCTTGATCCTGAAACAATCGGAGATGTTCTCTCAGTCATGCAAGGACTCGCTAAAGATGGTATGAATATGGTTGTCGTCACGCATGAAATGGGCTTTGCTCGTTCAGTTGCCGATCGCATCATTTTCATGGCAGAAGGCGAAATTTTGGAAGACACAACTGACGTCGCAGGATTTTTTGACAATCCGCAAGAACCACGCGCTAAGCAATTTCTTAGCAAGATTATCAATCACTAAGGACTGAAACTAAAAAACGTTTTTGTCGAAATCTTTGCTAAGTTTTTCACAGCTTTGTTGAAAATTTAGCAAAGATTTCGCGAAAAGAGTTTTTAGAGGAATCCTGCCACTACATTTTAGAAAAATAGAAGGAGCTTACCACTATGAAGAAGACAGTAAAATATTTAGCCGCTATCGCAACAGCTTTCGCAGTTGTTACCTTGGCAGCTTGTGGGGCATCAAAAGAAGACAACTCAAAATCAGCAACTGACAAAATCAAAGACAAAGGTAAAATCGTTTTTGGTGTCAAACAAGATGTGCCAAATTTTGGGTATAAAGATCCAAAAACCAATGAATTTACTGGTGTCGAAATTGACATCGCAAATGAAATCGCAAAAGACTTAGGTGTCAAGGCTGAATTTGTACCAGTCACAGCCCAAACGCGTGGACCATTACTTGATAATGGTCAAGTTGATGCGGTGCTTGCAACATTCACAATCACAGATGAACGCAAGAAATCTTACAATTTCACAACACCGTATTTCACGGATGAAGCAGGTTTCTTGGTTAATAAAGCATCAGGATTTACGGATGTTAAAGATTTGGACGGTAAGACAATTGGTGTCGCGCAATCTTCTTCTACTAAAGATGGACTTGAAGCACTTGCTAAACAAGAAGGCATTTCTTTTAAATACTCTGAACTCGCAGATTATCCTACTTTGAAAACAGCCCTGACCTCAGGACGTATAGACGCATTTGCCGTTGATAAATCAATCTTGTCAGGCTATGTTGATGACAAAACAGAAATTCTCGGCGAAGGATTTGCACCACAAGAATATGGTATCGCAACGAAAAAATCTAATACAGAACTCGCAGATTATCTTGATAAGACAGTCAATAACTTGAAAGATGACGGTGGTTTGAAGAAATTAACAGATAAATATAATCTAAAAGATGCCACAGCGAAATAGTTTTTGGAGAACTAGATACAAAACGTTATCAAACGAAAACTAAGCGAAACGGCGTGTTAGCAACTTAAACACACCAAACAACATTAAAAAACGAAAGAAAGGTTTATTCATATATGAGTCCTTTTGCATTAGAACGCTGGCAAGCATTCTTCGCAGACTTCGGTCAATTCGCCAAAGGTTTTCTCTACACGCTAGAGATTGCTATCTGCGCTTTGATTTTGGCTATGGTGCTAGGCGCAATCTTCGGATCGCTTTCAGCAACGCGCAGTAAACTATTGCGTGCCATTAGCCGTGTCTATGTCGAATTTTACCAGAATACGCCGTTATTGATTCAATTTATGGTCATTTACTACGGCTTTCCACTTTTAAACAAATATCTCGTCCTTTCGGCATTTTGGACAGCTGTCATCTGTGTCGGGCTTTATCATGGTGCTTACATTGCCGAAGTTATCCGCTCAGGTATTGAGGGCGTACCTAAGGGGCAGACCGAGGCAGCAGAGTCTCAAGGCTTTACTTATGGCGATACCATGCGTATCATCATCTTGCCACAGGCGGTTCGCATGATTTTTCCACCATTGACCAACCAAGTCGTCAACCTCATCAAAAACACATCAACGGTCGCCATTATTTCTGGTGCCGACCTCATGTTTACCGCCAAATCTTGGTCGTCGATGAACATGAGCTATATCCCAGCTTTTGTCGGTGTTGGTGCGCTTTACTTCGTCTTGTGCTTTCCTTTGGCGACGCTCGCGCGTCGAATGGAGGAGAAAAACAAGAATGCGTACAGTGTAGGTTAGAAAGGAGAGATTATGAGCTTAGCCCAAGAAGCAGCACAAGTATTTACAGCAACTAATATCAAATTTCTCTTTCAGGGTCTTGGCCTGACACTTTTCATTGCCTTGATTTCAATCGTTTTGTCAACTATTTTCGGGACAATTCTCGCAGTCATGCGAAATGGTAAAAATCCATTTTTGAAATTTATCGCAAGTATCTATGTTGAAGTCGTCAGAAACGTTCCCAATCTCCTTTGGATATTCGTAATATTCTTGATTTTTCAAGTCAAATCTGTTCCAGCAGGCGTCATCTCATTTACCGTTTTTACGACAGCAGCGCTTGCTGAAATTATTCGTGGTGGGTTAAATGGCATACCAGAAGGACAAACGGAAGCAGGTAAGTCACAAGGCTTTACCGATATGCAAATTTTGACCAATATTGTCTTGCCACAAGCCATTCGCAAAATGTTACCAGCGATTATTTCACAATTTGTTACGGTTATTAAAGATACATCGTTTTTGTATTCGGTTATCGCACTTCAAGAATTGTTTGGTAACTCGCAAATCTTGATGGGACAGTATTTCCAAGCAGGACAAGTCTTTATGTTATACGGATTTGTCGCCTTACTTTACTTTGTTATTAATTTTGCCATTTCACAATTTTCACGTAAATTACAAAAATCTTGGAGTTCCTCTTTGGAATAAATAACAGATAAATAAATTATCAGCGACTCAATCAGTCAGCTGATAATTTTTTAGTTGCTTTTAGACGTATTTGCGTATAAAATAGAGAACGAAAGGCTTTTTTAGTATGAATGAAAATTTTATTGAGATTTACAAAAAATTAGAGGCATTTGCCAACAAAAAATTTAACAGGACAGGGCGATATATGCCCATGTCACAGTTGACGGATGAAATGATTGCCCATATTCCTGGTGCCCAAGAGTTTGCGACTGATTTTGAATTATTTAATAACATGAGAAATATGCTGCAGCACAAGGAAGCTGATAGATATTTTGTGATTCAGCCCGAAGTGGTTGCCTTGATTTCCCACGTTTATGATGTGGTAACAAAGCCGCTGACAGTTGGGGAATTTTTCTCGTCACCAGTTGTTTTTGTGATTGAATCTGATAATTTTGCTTCCTTAATCAGCCATGTCAGAAATCATCATCACACGCAATTTCCAGTAATTAACACAGCAGGTGTTGTTATGAGAAAAATCGTGACACCAAATGCCATTACGCATGCTTTGACGGAGTCAGAAAATCCGTCAGTGACGAAAATTATCCAAAAATCACAAACGTTAGTCAAGTTTATCGCACAAACGGAGTCGATTTTTACGGCGGAAAAGATGTTGCTAGATGAGATGAGAACGGGACGTAAATCAGTTGTGTTACTGATTACCAAAACTAAGAAAACTAAGAATGTTCACATTGATGATGTTGTCGGTCTGATAAATGTCGCTAATTTGCCCCAAATTTTAGCTAAAAAATAATATGTCAAGCGAAATTGAAAATGTCCCAAAAAAAGTCTAAACATGAGTTACGTTTTGCTAAAGCAAAATTTGCTTTTAGATTCCATTTTTGATATGATTGAGTTATGATTTAGGCTGAATTTTCAGCT
>NZ_BLLI01000054.1 GCF_011170085.1 Pseudolactococcus hodotermopsidis
CACTGTCTTCGGATGAATCACTGTCCTCAGACGAATCGCTATCTTCGGCGGAATCACTGTCCTCGGCAGAGTCACTGTCTTCAGCGGAATCACTGTCCTCGTGAGAGTCACTATCTTCAGTAGAATCGCTAACTTCTTCAGAATTGCTATCATCAACAGAATCACTATCTTCTACGGAATCGCTATCTTCAGTAGAATCACTGTCTTCGGATGAATCACTGTCCTCAGACGAATCGCTATCTTCGGCGGAATCACTGTCCTCAGACGAATCGCTATCCTCAGCAGAATCACTGTCCTCGGCAGAGTCACTATCCTCATGAGAGTCACTATCTTCAGCAGAATCTGAATCCTCATCAGAATCGCTATCCTCTTCCGAATCTGAATCCTCATCTGAATCTGAATCAAACGTCGAGTCCGAATCCCACAAAGAATCAGAAATCTCAGTTGACTCTAAATCTCGCTCATAATTAAGCTCTTTAGCAACCGTCGTTGTCTTAGTCGTCGAATCTTTCTGCGTAAACTTAGAAGCATCTTTCAAGTCAATCGGCTCATTAGCTAGCGCCACTTCTGCCGCAGTAGGTGGCAGCCACCCATCAGCACGATTCGTGTCCTTACCAGTATCAGGATCCGCCATATCAACCTCCGAATAAACAGGCGCAACCCTCACAATACCAGTCGCCGAATCAACACTAGCACCAGTACCAGCATATTCAGTCGTCGGATCCAACGTATAAACAGGAAGTGTCGGATGAACAGCCAAATTACCACCAACCGCATAATTAAGCAACTCTGTCGCAGTTGAAGTCGTCGGAATCTCAGCACCTGTTACCTGATCCACATAGTAAGTTCGTTTAACACGAATCTTCTGAGGCACCTTGTGACTCTTAGGATGCTGCGGATTATGGTTGTAGATATGCGACACTTCATAGTCAACTAAGAACCATTCTTCCTTCGCAACAGTATCATGCACTAACTCAATCTCATATTTTTGGTCAATGTTGACATCCGTATCAAAACTCGCCGCTACCAACTCCGCTTCAGTCAATGTTACAGCACCGCCAACAACAGTTTTATCCGTAATTGACTTGATAATATAACCTTTGGATTTATACGAATTAAGAATATTTTGAATATTGTCAGCCGCATTACCAGGGATATTGTTCAAGGACGTTCCAGATACCCCTTGCGTTGTCACCACTTCATTTGGCAAAAGACTAGGATCTGTCACGTCTTTAAAAGTAAACTGGGCAACCTGCGCATCTTCATCCAAAGTAATCGTCAGATTTTGAATCGCTATATCGTTGGGTTTCTCTGCACCAGTCGTTCGATTCAAATTATCACTATGGTCGAACTCGAATATCTTAGCTTGCTCATCAGCAGTGAGACTATAACCGTCAAATAACGGAGAAAGACTGTAACCAGAGCGAGTTAGCAACTCTCCGTAAGTTATCTTTTCATCAGATTTACCAACAACAACAGGAAGTGTAATTGATTTTCCAGCTACGGGCAGACCACTAGAATCTTTAGGCTGAATCGTGATGTTCACTTTTTGAGTCAGCGGTGTCACAGCGAAAAACGAAGGCTTACCATTTGTTCCTTGTTCCCCAACAATCACATTATTAGGAATCTTTGTCTCATCAACCTTGTAGCCATCAGGCACATTGAGATATTTGTAGTACTTTTTATTCCAATTAATAGTATTACCAACATTGGCAGGCACAAGCTCCTCGCCCTCGACAATCTTACCAGCCTCTTCTTGAGAGACAGCAACTGTATCAATAGCCGTTTCATTGCCAGCATCATCTGTATAGACATACTGATACTTCACATCATCAACAGCATCACCATAAAGATAGATATTATAAGTAAACTTTAACCCTTCCATCGGTACAATCGCAATTTTAGGTTGACCATTCATAATACCAACATCAGCATTATCAACGTTTGATGTTTGAGAGCCTTCATTTTGATCCTTGGCAATATCCGAAGCATTCACTTGTTTAGCTAATGCAAACTTATAATTTTGGGGAATTTGATTGCGCACGTATTGCGAAACTTGTACAGGAATTTCCTCACCGATATAGTTATTCGTTAGATCTTCTTCAACTGTTTTGATGATTGTACCATCAGGCGCAACGTAGTTGAAATACATCTTACCAGTATCAATCGCATTCGTTTTAAACTCACGGAAACCAGTCACACTGAATTTGTTAGCTTCTATAGTAGCTGCCGCATCACTACCTGTCAAATCAGGATAAGCACTCCCATTTCTAATCGTCAGACGAGCAAACTTATCTGTTCTAGCTGCCGTATCACTGTTATCAAGACCAGTGTTAGCATTCCAAAACGAAATAGATGAGTTTTCCATGATGAAACTACCTGTACCAGTAATTAAATTACCAGCATTAGAGATAGAACTATTTGCCTCATACGAGCCGATTCTCAAGCTTTTTGGAGAGATAAATTTTATTTCTGCGCTAGTACCGTCAATATCTATCACATTGTTAGTGTTATTAGTTTGACGAATCTCAAGCTCTGTCCCTGCACCAAAGAACATCGTGTCACCATTGTCCATATCAATAGATGGATTTGAGGTCAAGTCCAAAGCTGTCATTTTCAAATTTTTACCAAATTTATAGGCTTTATTGGCAGTACCACGAGAGTCCATGATATTATTAAAGCCCTCTTGATACCAAGTAACATCATCACCAATATTGACTACCTTATGTTCATCAAAAAACATACCATAACTATTTTGCGTATAGTCATTTTCAGCATGAACTGTTGCACCATCACCGATATTAATATCTTTATCATAACCGTTGTATTGTATCCAAAACATCGCATCTGTATCACCATTATCTGCATCTGGACGAACGGAAATAATCTGAGAATTGTCCGTTACCTCAAAAGCTGAGTTCCAACCGAACTCTTGTCTGCCTCGACAAAATACACGACCTGAAAACGTTGTCTTACTGTCTCGACCCAAGTTACGAACCAAACGCCACATCTGTTTATTAGTAGTTCCTTGATAAGAATCAGTATCACTTACTGATTCATTAGCTGTAACATTGTCAATATTGATTTTCCATTTATTATTATTTCCCGCATCATCAACATTAAATAACGCATAGTCAGCAGTTGTTTGTTGCAAGAAATCAGCATTCAACACAGTGAATGTGGCATCAACATCCTCAAACCTGATACTGACACCACCCATATCAATCTTATGACCACCACCGTCAAGTGTCAAGTCATCTTGACGATAAGTCAAATCTGTACGAGATGTAACACCTGATGCAAAATCAGCCATTACTTTTATATAGCGAACATTTCGATTGTTGTAAGCAAGACGAAAATCAGCATAATTATGAACTTCTACATAAGCCCCCACAACAGTCGCACTAGCACTAAGACCTGAAATGGTGACTGGCGCTAAAGCTTTTGCCTCATCTGCGGCTCTACCATCACGAGCTTTAACAACAGCATCTGGCAATGGCACATGTACCGAAGTTGACGATTTCGGTGGATTAGCATCTTTGTAATCAATTAGACGATCAAACTCAGCACGATTTGCATCTGTGTCACTCTTGACAGACAAAATATTCTTTGCCGTAATCACAGGATCACGTGTCAAATCATTTTTCGGCAGCACCAAAGCCCCCTCTTGCTTCTGCAATGCCTCAACAATCGCAACATCCGTTTCATCAGCAGTTGAAACTATGGTATTAGCAATGGCGCCACCACCCGAAACAATAGCCAGTGTCGAAGCCGCATAAAGCCAATGTTTACCTGATTTCCACGAACGATAGTATGTCTTTTTCAACTCGCTAGTTTGGCGTTTCATTTCATGTTTACCCAAACTAAACCATTCAAGCTGACTACTATGTTTACTCGTTTCAAAAAACATATGCATTTTATCGTGTCGAACCTTTGAGCGCTCCGACTGCCAACTGCGCTTACTACTAGAATGTTTACTAATAAACCTCTTCATTTTGAGACCTCATTCCCTCATTTAAATTGAATCTGTAAAGATGGCATATCTAAAATCTTTTATTTTTTAAAAGTACAGATATGTTTCATTATACAGTATAACATTAAGAAAACCGAACAATATGAAAGGTTCCGATTACAGAACTTTTAGCGACTTTTTGGCATTTTGTCAGAATTATTATATAATCTTTTTTTAATCATTAGTGTTTCGTTTTTAATAAACAAAAACTTTTGTTTTTTGTTATCTAATTTACATAGCGTTAGATAATAAAAAAGTAGCATTTTTACGCTACTTTGATACCTTATTAAAAATATTTAAGTGTAAAATATCATTTACTGTGTTCTCGTAGGGGATTCGTCTCGAAAAATTGCGTAACACTTAATAATTCATGACTATGAGAATTTTTCATAGAAATTTCAATAAAATAACAAACGCTAGTTTTAATACTAAAACTAGCATCTATCTACATCAAATTATTTTTCAGAAGTTCTAAAAATCAAAAAACCTCATCAAACAGATGAGGTTTCACAATAGTCCGTACGGGATTCGAACCCGTGATACCGCCGTGAAAAGGCGGTGTCTTAACCCCTTGACCAACGGACCTAGGGAATAACACTTAACATTGCTCTCTTTCAGCAACATAAATAATTATACCCTAAAATTTTATCTTGGTCAAGTGTTTTTAGCAAAAAATTGACATTTTTTGTATCAACTTCATTTTCCACCTTAAGGCTGATATTTCTAGTAATTTTTCTGCTATAATAGTAATTAGTTATGAAAATATTACTCTATTTGGAGGCTGAAAATTTCCTACGTAAATCAGGAATCGGTCGTGCCATTATCCATCAACAGCGCGCACTAGATATTGCTGGCGTTGCCTATACAACAGATCCTCACGAGGATTTTGACATCGCACATATCAACACTTACGGCATCAAAAGCCTGATGCTTATTTTTCGTGCGAAACGTATGGGTAAGAAAGTTATCTGCCACGGTCATTCGACAATGGAAGATTTCAAAAATTCATTTGTCTGCTCGAATTTACTTGCACCGCTTGTCAAAAAATATCTGACGTTTTTATACAATCAAGCTGATATGGTCATCACACCAACCGAATATTCTAAAAAACTCATCAGCTCATACGGCATCAAAGCACCAATTGTTGCTATTTCAAACGGCATTGACCTCACAAAATATGCCCGTTCAACCAAAAAAGAGCAAGCCTTCAAGCAGTATTTCAAGATAAAAGACGGTCAAAAAATCATCATGTGCGCCGCACTTTATTTCAAACGCAAAGGCATTGATGACTTTTGCAAAATTGCCGAAATGATGCCAGACGTGCGCTTTATCTGGTTTGGCGAGACAAATGTTTGGACGATTCCGCGCTGGGTACGCCATTTGGTCAAGACAAATCATCCTAAAAACGTCGAGTTTCCTGGTTACATCAAAGGCGACATTTACGAGGGAGCAATGACAGCGAGTGACGTTTTCTTCTTCCCATCACATGAAGAAACCGAAGGAATTGTCGTGCTGGAGGCGCTCGCCTCCGATCAAAACGTTGTCGCCCGCGATATTCCTGTCTATGACGGCTGGCTAGATAACTCAGCAGCTACATTTGCCAAAACGAACAGTGACTTTGTCTCAGCACTCAAAAACGTGCTGAACGGCAAAATCGACAAGCGACAAGTGGGTTACCAAGTCGCCGAAAGCCGTTCAATCGAAAGCATTTCATCCCAACTCGTCGCAGCCTACCAAAAACTTTTAGGAGAATAAGATAATGAGAATTGGTCTATTTACCGAGACTTACTTACCACAAGTCTCCGGCGTTGCCACCTCAATTGAGACTTTAGCCAACCAACTCACGAAAATGGGGCATAACGTTTTCATTTTTACAACCACTGATCCACACGCAAATCCCGATGATGACCCCGAAAATGTTATCAGATTACGTAGTATTCCGCTAATTTCATTAGCTGAACGGCGCTTTGTCATCAAAGGTGTGTTTGCAGCTTACCAAATCGCTCGAACTTATGAGCTTGACATTATCCATACACAGACGGAGTTTGGCGTAGGTGTTCTTGGAAAATTGGTCGCAAGACAACTGAAAATCCCTGTCATTCACACCTTACATACCAAATACGAGGACTATGTCCATTATATCGCCAAAGGCAAGATTTTACGTCCTGGCATGATTAAATATATCATCAGAACTTATCTCCACGGTGTTGACGGCATTATTGTACCAAGCAAAATTGTCTTTGATATTGTCAATAAATACGGTATAACACTTGAAAAACGCATCATTCCAACAGGAATTGAATTAAACAAATTTCTCCGTCCTGAGATTAGCAGAAAAGATGTTGCGCAGCTTCGCAAGGAACTTGGCATTCAAGATAAAGACATTATGCTGCTCTCCTTGTCTCGAATTGGCGAAGAGAAAAACATTCAGGCGGTTATCAAAAGTCTGGTTGCCGTTCGTGAAAAAGCGCCCGTCAAGCTCATCATCGTCGGGAGCGGTCCTTATTTGGAAAACTTACAAAAACTTGTCGCCAAACTCGAGTTGACAGATAGTGTCACTTTTGCTGGACTGGTTGACAACGAACAAACTGCCTACTACTACAAAGCCGCAGATTTCTTCATCTCAGCCTCAACCAGCGAGACACAGGGACTGACTTATATCGAGTCGCTAGCTTCTGGCACGCCGATTCTCGCCACCAACAACTCCTATCTCCAAAGTTTAGTGACTTGTCCTGCTTTCGGTCGTCTTTTTGACAATGATGACCAGATTGCTGACACCATTTTAAAAGCAATTGAGACAATAGATGACTTTGACCAAACAGTTTATGATACGAAATTATATGAGATTTCCGCAGAAAATTTTGCCAAGCAAGTCTACGAATTTTATTTGGATAAAATCATCTCAAATGACCAAAAATTGCTAGAACAAGGCGAATCAATCCCCCGCCGAACAGCACGAATTGTTCGGCAAGCACCTGCCAAAACAGTCAAAAGTGTCTCAAGAACACCAAAAAAAGTTGCTTATTTTGCGAAAAAAACGATGAAACATGCCAAAATTTTACGCAAGTATGGTAAAATGAAGTAAGAAAATAATATACTTATTCAAGCACAAAAACAAAATACTTGAACAAGTATAATTTGAACCATGTAACATCAGCAAATAATAAATAAAAGGAACGAAATAACATGAAATCTCATCTCTCAGCAATTATCAACCGCCTCGAAAAACTTATCGAATCAGGCGACCCGAAAGACACTTTCAACTTTGAAAAAGACGAAGAAGTCCAAATTACAGTCAGCTTTGACGGCGAAAATCAAGTTTTTATCGTCAAATATCCAAAAATCAAAGAAACTTCCGATTTTGATAGCATTGACCTTGTCGCTATGGAAATCTTTGATTTGATTTATTGAAATAACTAAAAATCCTATCAAATTAATGATAGTTTTTTTATAGCGTTTTGACTTTTAGGTTCTTAAAAATAGCTGTCTTTTGTCTTTAAAAGACTGGGACAAAAAGCCTATTTTTACTTATTCAAAAACAAAAAAACCGCATGAAATCAACGTTTTATAAAACGCATTTCATGCCATTTTTCTATTATCTCGACTTTCGTTCCAGTCTTTTTTCTAGTACCAATTATTGACAGTCATTTTTCTCTCATAAACCGATAATTTTTAGGTGTTAGCCCAAATGCTTGCCGAAAAACTGACGTAAAATAGCTCGAACTTTGAAAACCGCAAAGCATGGCGATTTCAGAAATTGTTCGACTGGTATCGCGCAACATCTCACAACTTTTGGCTAGGCGATATTGGTTGAGGTAGGCGTTGGGCGTTTGCTGAATGTAGTGGCTAAAAAGCCGACAGCATTTACTACGACAAACTGCGCCCGCACTGGCAATTGCCTCAATAGACAGCTTATCATCAAAGTTTTTGTGAATGTAGTCAATCATTTGCCAAATGCTAATCTGTTCTGGCGTCTCGTCAACTGTGTTAGAAACTTGAGTCAACTGGTCGCTAATCTCTGCACACAGCGCAAGCGATTTGGCAATGACGTGGAGCGGATTTTGCAAATCTGTTTGCATGAGCTTGTAAATGTCACTGATTTGCCTCAAAGCAGGATGTTCGTCCTCTAACAAAAGATAAGACGTGGTATTTTGAGCAAATTTTTCTGCCACATATTTCTGAACAGCAAGGGAATTTTCTGAAAACAGAATCGGATTGATAATCAAAGCAATAAAACGACAGTCATTTTTAGCATCAGAAAAACCATAATGCAAGCGCTTGCTATTGACAAATAGCCCATTTCCCTTTGTCAGCGTAACGATTTCGCCATTGACAGAAAAAGCCATACTACCAGATAAGACTTTGATAAATTCAAGGTCACGGTGCCAATGGCAAGGTGCAGCATATTGATAACTTTGAAGGTCGTTAATTCTAGCGTAAATTGGAAAATCAGGCTTATTATAAGTCAAGTTTTCAGATTTGTCAGAATACACATCAATTGACCAACTCATGTTCACGATTTCCTTTCTTATTACTGGACAAAAAAATGTGGTTAAGGGCATCTATAAAAACTGAATTTTCCAAATTTTAGATAGATTTTTTAAGCGCAAGGCTAGGAGGATTGACGTAGGATTTGGAAAATCTAGCACATCTTTTCCTGTCAGAGATTTTATGAGCTGATAAAATTTGGGAAATCTGAGTTTTTAGAGATGCCTTTAAATAAAAAAACTTTCGGATTTTTGACAATACCATACAAAAAAACAACTGTTTATATAAATATTTTCAAGTTTGAATCTTATAAATACGATTTTAACATTATTATACGTGATTTTGCTAGGAATTACCCGTTAAAATTTATACAATTTTGATAGAAATAGAAAAGAGGTAAAGAAATGGACGAAATTAAACTTATTGCAAGTGATATGGATCATACTTTATTGACAGAAAATGGTGATTTGCCACCAAATATTGAGGCAACGATTGCCAAGTTGACTGAGTTGGACATCAATTTTGCGATTGCCAGTGGTCGCCCGCTCTATACGCTAAATGACGTTTTCCAAAAAACAAGTGACCAGATGATTTTCATCGCTGACAATGGCGCTGCAATCGCTTATAAAGGGGAAGTGATTTTCAAAAGTCTGCTTGAAACTGCGACTTATCAAGCGATTATCCGATTTATTGTGGCAGAAACGGACGGCATTCCAATCTTGTGTGGCTTAGATTCGGCGGTTATTTCTCGGACGGATGCTCGGCATATCCCATTTTTACAAACATTTTATAGCAAGATTAAAACAGTTGATAACCTTGCAGATAGTACCTTAGCTGCCGATAAATTAACGATTTATTTCCCTAAAAAGAACAGTCAAATTTTTTACGAAAAGCTTTTTAAACCTCGTTTTGCTAAAACTTTGTCCGTGACTGTTGGCGATACGATTTGGATTGACCTCATGAATCTCGGCATTGACAAAGGAAAGGCGATCACTTTTTTGGCAAGATATCTCGGGATTGCGACAAGTCAGATGATGGCTTTCGGCGACACTTACAATGATGTTGAAATGTTGCAAGCCGTCAAATATAGTTATCTCGTTGCCAATGCAAGTAGCGATATGCAGCAATATGCGACTTTCACGACCGCCTCAAACGATGATAATGGCGTGATGAAAATAATTGAAAAAGTCATCAAAGCAACTGAAAAAAGAGGATAAAATGACTAACTTAAAAAGAAAAATGAATGGCTTACCCTACCACTACGACGACCCTGAGATAATGGGCGAGCAGATGACTTATCTGGAAACACTTTACGACTATAATGCAACAAGACCAACTGAACATGAAAAAAAGCAAGCGCTTTTAAAGAAAATGTTTGCCGAAATCGGCGAAAATTGCCATATTGAAACGCCAATTCACGCTAATTGGGGGTGTCACAATGTGCATTTTGGTAGTGGCATTTACTGCAATTTTAATCTGACACTTGTTGATGACGCCGAGATTTGGGTGGGTGACAATACTATGTTTGGACCAAATGTTGTGATTGCGACTTCGGGACATCCGATTCTGCCGATTTTGCGAACCAATCACTATGTTTACAATCTGCCTGTGCGGATTGGCAAAAATGTTTGGATTGGTGCTGGTGTGCAAATTCTGCCCGATGTGACAATTGGTGATAACACTGTGATTGGTGCTGGGAGCGTGGTTACCAAAGATATTCCTGCAAATGTGGTTGCTTTTGGCACACCTTGCCAAGTGGTTCGTCAGATAAATGAACAAGATAAACTGTTTTATTTTAAAGATAGAAAGTTAGATATTTGGGCATGATAAAAAGGTTAATTGTATATTAAGATTGACCCTTTTGATTAGTTAGCCTAACACCATTTTCTGCCAAAAATGCCAATTTTTTTGTTCGCGTTTTAAGCGTTTCTTTAAACCAATATTCACGTTTCATGGCGTTTGATTTGTCGGGAAAATTTTCCGAATAAATCAGCTGAACTGGCAGGCGTGCTTTGGTATATTTCGCACCTTGTCCGCTATTATGCGCCATCACGCGCTTATCTAAATCATTGGTATAACCGCCATAAAGCGTCTTATCAGCGCACAATAGCACGTAAAAGTAATGTTCAGCCATAATAAATCTTGCCTACCTCATCTGTATAAGTACCGTCAGCATGATGTAAAATCAGTGGCGGCAGAAATTTCTCGCCACCAGTTTTGCCGTCTTTTATCGCATCAATCAAGAGGATATTAGCCTCTTTGTCAGCTTTAGGATAAACAAATCTAATGCGTTTGGGCATAAGATTGTATTTTTTCATGGTCTCGGTAATCTCAAAAAAGCGGTCTGGTCGATGTACCATTGCCAGATGTCCGTTGGTCTTGAGCAATTGTTGGCTAACTCGACAGATGTCATTCAAGTTAGTCGCGATTTCATGTCTTGCAAGCAGATAATGTTCACTTTCATTCACACGTGATTTCTCGTCTAGTTTAAAATAAGGTGGGTTACAAAATATCAAGTCGGCGCTTGAGGGCTTGAGATAGTTTAGCGTATTTGCCAAATCGTCGTTAATCACGCGCACTTGCTGGTCTAGCTCGTTTAGCTGCACACTTCGTCTTGCCATATCTGCTAAACGGTCTTGGATCTCAATTTCTACGATGTCAGCAGCTGTACTAGCACTTGCAAATAAACCCACTGCACCATTTCCCGCACACAAATCGACAATCAAACCGCGTTTAGGGATGTTTGGGAAACGGCTGAGAAGGACGGCATCAACGGAATAGGAAAAAACGTCGCGCGACTGGATAATCTTGACGGCGTTAGTTGCGAGCTGATCGATTCTTTCGTTCGTTTTGAGTGAAATGGTGGTCATGGTTTTATTATACCAAATTTTATGGTAAGATTTAAGGTAAAGAAAAAATATAAGAGGAAAATGATGACTGAAAAAAATTATATCGCTGATATGCGCGCACTCGTTGGTCACACGGGTATGATTTTCGTGACGGCTTTTGGTGTGTTGTGGAATGCTGAGCGCACTGAAATCTTGCTGGAACGTCGTGCCGATTCGCCCGATAGTGGTTGGGGGTTCCCTGGCGGTTTTCTTGACTATGGCGAGTCGCCCATGCAAGCGGTCGCGCGTGAGTTCAAGGAGGAAACTGGTCTCGATGTCGAAGTCGTGCGTGTCCTAGGTATTTCAACTCATATCACAGGCAAAAATTCTTGGGGCGATGCGCAGGAAAATATCGCAATTGGCTTTGAAGTCGCCTTGACTGGTGGCAATATCCAAGCTGACGGCGATGAAACGCTTGAAGTTGCTTGGATACCTGTAACCCCTGAACCCAAAATGTTTGTTCCGCAAGCGCAGAAAACGATGCACAAGATTTTGACGGAAAATGAACGCAGCGACAAGACTTGGTTTCGTGAAAATGGCGAGTAAACCTGATTTATCAGAGACAAAAAAACTAGAAATTCTCGCTAAAAGCATTTCTAGTTTTTTCAAGCTCTCGCTGTCACATCACTTACCACACTGTCTAACGCTTTAGCATTTGCCTCTTTCATCAACTCATTCAGGAAAAAGCCAGATTTTAAGTCAAGTGGTTCGCTATGTGCATAAACAATCAGCTGATAATCGTGATTTTTATCAGGAGGTGTCGGACCAGTATAGTGCTCAGTAATAGCTGGACTTGCCTTTGGTAAAAAGCGCGAAACATTGGTATTTTTACCTTGAAGAGCAGAAGTTGTACGTGAAAAATCTTCTGGAATTTCTAACGATTCACTAGCCACAGCTACATTTGCAACAAGCCAATGAATCCACGGAAAACCCGCTGGCACAACCGCATCATAATCAACTAACGACCACGACAAAAAGCGTGCCGTTTCAGGAATTTCCGTAATGTCAAACGGAAAAGAGACAATCGGATGTCCCTCACTTTTGAAGTCATCCGCCGCAAATTTGGCATATTTATCAGGCAAAAAACCGTTTTCATCTTTTTTAATTGTTAATTTCATACTTCCATCTTACCACAAAATACTTTTCAACGCCCGATTTTTTGCTATTTTATGATAAGATTATAGTATGCTAACTGAACATACACTATTAACTTTTCTCGCCTATTTTCCTGTTTACGCTTTTCTAGGCTGGTGTCTTGAGGTCATCTACGCTTCCGTCAGAACAGGAAAATTTGTCAATCGTGGCTTTTTAAATGGTGCCGTTTGCCCAATTTATGGTTTGGCTGCGGTTATTTTCATCATTTTCCTCAACCCGATAATTGACAATCTGCCGTTACTTTATCTTGCCTCCGTACTAATTGCGAGCGCGCTTGAGCTAGTCGGCGGTTTTGCGCTAGAAAAACTTTTCCATATGCGTTGGTGGGATTATACGCACGAACGATTCAATATCGGCGGTTACGTTTGCCTGAAATTCTCGATACTTTGGGGATTTGTCGGCATTTTCTTGCTGAAAATCGTTCAGCCGATGATTAACGGCATTTTCCACAACTTGCCCGCCTCAACCATGACAATTGCACTGGTGGTTTTCTACCTGCTTTTTATCACCGACGGCATCATTACTGTGATTGCCATTTCCCACCTGAATCGCGATTTGCAACAGGTAGATGAGCTGTCGCGGCTGATTCATAGAAGCAGCGATATTTTAGCTGAAAATATCGGCAATTTTGCCATTAACACCTCTGAAAAATTTGATGCCAAAAGAGATGAAATTTCTGAAGAATTTATGGCACGTAAAGCCCTGTACATGCAACAAAAAGAAGAACTATTCAAACATCACAATCTAATTCGTGCCAGACTCCTCAAAGCCTTTCCAAACCTCAAACACGACACCAAACACCATGCACTTGATGATATGAGAAAACGATATGAAGCATATCGAAAGAAATAAAAGATGCCCTATAAAAGCAGAACAGATTTAGAGCAAATCTGTTCTGCTTTTATCATTTATATGCCAATAAAAACCTCAACAAGTTCTTGAATTTTTTGTAAAACTGTTTGTTTCTTCGATTCACGCGCCCCACGTCTGCGTGATGTGGGCGGTAAAATACTATCAAGCTCCGCTCCTGCTGAATCTACATGACCTTTACTGATTGATTTTTCAATGAAGCGCGTTGATTCTTCTTTGAGATTTTCATCTTCTGCCAGTTTTTTAATTTGCACCTCTTTTTGCTCATTTGCATATGAATAGAAGGCGGCTAATATCGCATCAGTGGTTGTCAACTTAAATAAATCTGTTTCATTGATAAAGTCGATAATTAATGTTTCTTTAGCACGAGTACCAAAACTTGAACGAATAATTCTCCGAATGTCAATTTTAAGCCTATCCAAATCATCGTGCTGCTTAAATTTTTCAAGAATCAATACCAAGATATAATCAAGATTGATTTCATCTGTTTTTAGCAAATTAATTTGAAATTCAATATCAGAAAAATCAACATCCGAATCCGCTCTGCCATTTCTGCCACCCTTGCTTTTCAGAATTTCGTCGCAAATACCAACATAAACACTTTTCATATCCTGCATTTGCCGCTCAGAAATAATTGGCTCATAATAAAGTTTGCTTAGCCATTTGTCAAATCTTCCATATTAAATGCCTCATACCCCTCGTAATAATAGGATACATCTATACCTTTGAAAAAAGTTTCTTGACTCAAATCATCTGTCAAAGCATTTTGAACTAGATATTTTAATTCACCTGTCGCAACATGACTTCTAATCATGGCATTAAGATAGTCGTCTTTACTGATTTCGTTCCAATTAATGGTTTGGTGTAATTTGGTACGTAATAAACATTCAAGCCAAAGTCTAGTCGCTCGACCATTTCCCTCACGAAAAGGGTGTGCAATATTCATATCAGCATACTTATCAAGAATTTCATCAAAAGTTTCATGGGGTAGTTTATCAATATACTGTAGAGACTGCTCTAAAAAAATACGTGGTGCAAACTGAAAATTATCTTTTGCAATATTGACATCACGGATTTTTCCAGCAAAATCATAGACATCTGAAAATAGAAATTGATGAATTTGAGCTAAACCTTTGAATGTTCCGATTTCAAATTGATAGAGTTTGCCCGTTTCAAAAAGTTCTTTCGCTCGGAGCTTTGTTAATTTTTCTTCTGTGCGATTAAGTTCTGCTTGGTTTGTGATAGCCAATTTATTTTCTAACACCATGTTTACTCCTGCACTATTTTGATAATTTTGCCATCTAATAACTTTAAGTTTATCTTGTCATTCCTCAAAATTCTTAATGAACTCTCGTTCCCAACTATTATTTGAATGAAACAATTCATCTAATGACGGCAAAGTTTTTGCACGTTCTTGAAATTCTTCATTAAGTGACATTAACCATTCAATAAACTGCTCTTCCACAGCAATATCCGTGATATTAATCAATTTTATTGCTTGCCATACTGTCACAACTTCCGTAAGACGTTCTATTCCTTTGGCATCTGCCATCCGATAAACTGAATAGCTATCATCTTCTTCAATCAATCTAGCTTTTTTCAACTTGTTCCACTGGTATCTTACCTTTGTTCGTTCTGTTTTACCAATCACAACAGCCATAATATCTAAAGCAGAAATGACCCATTCTTTTCTAATTATATGCCATGAATAATGGATAGTATATTCTTTGTAATTTTTACTTTCATCTACAAGCATTTTATTTTTTCCTCTTTCTGATACGTCACAATATCGCCAAAATCACAGTCTAACACCTCACAAATACGGCAAAGTATTTCTAAATTGACCGTCTGTTCTTTACGTATCTTCGTCATCGTATTGGGTGCAATTTTCGTTGCTTTTCTAAGGTCAAACATACTCATCTTCTTATCAATGAGTAATTTCCACATTTTATCAAAAGACCTCCATATCTTTTTCGCATGTTCGTATTGTATCATAGTTTGCACATTTTTTCAACGCACGTTCACAGGAATGCACGGTCGTTTCATAAATTTAATTTATCAAACAACATCACAAATTTCCAATAACAGCACACAAAACACGCTCATTTAACAAGCACTGTAAAAGATTTTGTTTCACACTTTTCTTCTTGTTTTTCTTT
>NZ_BLLI01000055.1 GCF_011170085.1 Pseudolactococcus hodotermopsidis
TCCTTAATTTGTGGTATTATCAATTTCGAAATTTAATTTCGGGAGAAGTCTATTAAAAAACAAGCAACTAATCAGTTACTTGCTTTATAGGGGAAAGGAGTTTCCCACACGATTTGACAAAGAGCCAAAAGTTATCAGGAAAATCTGCGCCAACCGTTAGAAATTATTTCACAAAATTAGTCGAAAGTCATTTATTGACATCAGAGCGCGAAAATAAAGCGCGAAAATATTATTTAAAAAAATAGTAGATCAAAACATCTACTATTTTTTACTCGAAGAAATCGAACTACTAACATCCGAATTTTCTGGTTCAGGCTCAGGATTTAACTCTTGATATGTCTGAGTTTTCCAAAGTTTTTTGGTTGATTTGTTGCCATTTTGCGAGAAGATTGAGGTTGATTTATCGCCCAATTTTTTTTCGATTGCCTTGGCTTTCTCTAGCCCATTGTTGTAGCTATATTTGCTCGGATCAAGTGCTTTTAAACCGTCATCAGCCCAAAACCTAATCAAATCGCCTGTTGTAATGGCATCAGAAATTTTGAGTTGTGCTTCAGATTGTGCGTTATTGTCATCAATTCTTTTCTGCGTTTCTGGATCGGGATTGGTAATTTCTTCGCCTGTTTCTGTTTTATAAATGCGACCTGCATAGCTCGTTAAAACAGAATCAACCCAGTTATCAGTCGTGCGCATGGTCAGCAAATTTCTACGATTAGGACTGAGCAAATCTTGTCCGATTTCAGGATATTTACTGTTATCAATGCCAAGTAAATGCAGAAGTGTTGGGAGATTATCAACCTCACCACCATAGGTATGGTTGACATAACCCTTATCCATACCGGGTACGACAACCATATAAGGCACACGTTGGAGCATAGCATTATCATAGTTAGACCAAGTTTCCTTATCCTTGCCAAGGAGTTCAGCCAGATTGGGATTACGCGAGTTCGAGATACCATAGTGGTCGCCGTAGAGAACGATAATAGAGTTTTTGTAAATGTCAGAGGCTTTGAGATAATCAAAAAATTCTCTAACGGAAGTGTCCATATAATTAGCAGTTGCAAAGTAGCCATTAATTGTATCATCGTCAGTATTAGCAAGCGGGAAACCAGCTTCATCGCCCTCAAATTCAACATAAGGGTAGTGATTTGAAACGGTAATAAATTTGGTATAAAAAGGTTGTTGTAAATGCTCAAAATATTCGATTGAATCACCAAACATATATTTGTCGTGCAGACCATACTGGAAAGAATTTGACTTGTCAACATCAAAATAAGTTTGATCGAAGAAGTAATCATATCCTAAGTGTTTATAGGCTTCATTTCGATTCCAAAATGATTTGACATTGCCATGGAAAACAGCTGACGTATAGCCACCAGTTTGAGCTAAAATATCAGGTGCTGCTTGAAGTGTATTTTTACCGCCATTATTGACGAAAAATGACCCTTGTGGCAAGCCAAAAAATGAATCTTCCATCAGAGTCTCAGCATCAGAAGTCTTACCCGCCTTGACTTGATGAAAGAAGTTGTCAAAAGCAAAAGTTTCTTTTGAACTAAACAAGGTGTTAAGAAACGGTGTCACTTCGTATTCTGTTTCAGCTTCCGTTTCCTCATCGGTTATTTTGAGTTTATAGTTGATTACGAACTGCTGAAAGCTTTCTAAATGGATATAGATGACATTGCGTCCTTTAGCAATACCATAAGTATCAGGATTCGGCGCAGCATAATTTTCAGTGATGTATGTTTCAACCTCATTGACATCTGTCGGTTTAGCCTCTTTACGAACTTGATTGGTTTTGTAGGTGTTAATAGCATCGTACATCGTGAATGGCACAATTCCGAGATAACGCACAACATATGTATTTGAAAAACCGCGTGTGAGTAGCTCAGGACGGTCGATTTCAGCGAGAAACAAGTTGACTGTGAAAGCGAGAACTGACACTGAAGTTATCGCAAAACTTGCGCGTTTGTTAAATGGTCGCTTATCAAATCTGATGATTTTTTTTATCATCAAAAAAGCGATGAGGACAAAGTCAATAATAAAGAAAAGATCGGTAAGATTGAAAAGATTGGCAGCAGATTCGCCGAGACCAGCTGAAACCTTACCAGACGCCATCAGCGTGTTTAGCGTAACAAAGTCAGTAAATTCGCCAAAATAAGTGGAATTTGAAAAAAGCCAAAACGTCAAAGCAGAATAAATGACAAGTGAAAAAATATAATAAACCTTGGTGTTTTTTATATAAAGTGCCAGACCAATCAGCAATAATGTGCTTGAAATCGGATTAAAAATCGCCAAAAAGACTTGAAAAGAATTGTCAAAATCCAAATCAAATTTGAAAAAGTAGGCAAACAGCGTTTTTAGCCAATACAAAACGACCAAAAAAATTGTGAAACCCATGCGTGTTGAGAGTATGTTTGAAAATTTCTTTAACAAATTGTCGTTTCCTTATATTCTTTGTCTATGAGAACAGTTAATTGTTCACTAAAATATCTTATTCCATTTTACGCTTTTTTATTGTTTTTCGCAAATATTGGTGTCAGATTGATTTGGCAAATGATTATCAAATGAAAATTCAAAAACAAAGATGACACTGTGGCTTTTTTCGTGTATAATTTAGAGTAATGACTAAAATAACGATAAATAAATTTGCGGCGAAAAAAATTCGTCAGGGAATTTCCGTACTTGATGTGCGTGATTTTTCCCATGAAAACTATGCGGATGGCTTTGCAGCACTGTATGTCGACAAGACTTTTTTGACGAATGCTTATTTTTCTCGTCAAAATAAGGGAGTTGGTTGGACAATTGAGACGACAGACTTTGTGCAACTTTTTAAGACTGCTAAAGCCAAACGCCAGAATTATTTTAATGATGAGTTGACGACAGCTTTTCGTATTTTTAATCAAGATGGCGATGGTTTTGGTGGCATGACAGTTGATATTTATGGTAATTTTGCGCTTTTTTCTTGGTACAACAGTTTTATTTATTCGCTGAAAGCTGATATTTTAAACGCTTTTCGTCAAGTTTTTCCTGAAATTTTAGGGGGTTATGAAAAAGTTCGGTTTGAGTCTAAATTGCCGATTTCTAGCCATATTTTCGGCGAAACTTCACCTGATAAATTGACTATTTTAGAAAATGGTGTCAAGTATCAAGTTTTTCTCAATGACGGCTTGATGACTGGAATTTTCCTTGACCAGCATGAGGTGCGTGGTGCTTTGCTTGATGAGCTTGCGGTCGGCAAGGATGTGCTTAACTTGTTTTCGTATACGGCAGCATTTTCAGTCGCAGCAGCTATGGGCGGCGCTGTTTCGACCGTTTCAGTTGACTTGGCAAAACGGTCGCGTGAGCTGTCAGAAGCGCATTTCAAGGCGAATGGTTTGGCACTTGAAAATCATAAATTTCATGTTATGGACGTTTTCGAGTATTTCAAGTATGCTGCGCGCAAAAATCTGACTTTTGACCTGATTGTCATTGATCCGCCGAGTTTTGCTCGCAACAAAAAGATGACTTTTTCAGTTGCCAAGAACTACCATCAGCTGATTGCCGACTCGCTACCGATTTTGAACAAATACGGCAAAATTATTGCTTCGACTAACCATGCGGGTTTAACGCGCGAAGCGTTTTTGACAGAATTATCGAAAGGCTTTGGCACTCAGAAATTTGATATTATCAAGGAATTTAGCTTGCCAGCAGACTTTGTGACAAATCCCTGTGATCCACATTCTGACTATCTAAAAGTTTTTGTATTGGAGATAAAAACATGAAAATTGTTGTGCCAATTATGCCAAGAAGTCTAATCGAACTCTCAGAATTAGAAGAATCGAAATTTATTCAAGCTGATATGATTGAATGGCGAGCTGATTTTATGCCGTTTTCTGATTTGGAAATGGCTGCGCGTGAAGTCAAGAAAAAATTTAATAAAAAAGAAATTATTTTCACATATCGAACGGAAGATAAAAGTGAAATAATCATTTCAAAAGAAAATTATGCAAAAATAATTGCAACATTTGCAAGCGAATTTGATTATATTGATATTGAAAAATTCACTTTTCCTGAGATTGTATTGCCTGAAAATGCGATTTTTTCTTATCATGATTTTGAGAAAATACCTGAAAATTTATCCGATATTTTGACAGAAATGGTAGTAGCCATGCCAAAAATTGTCAAATTTGCTGGTATGCCACAAAATTTTGCTGATGTTTTGCGTCTGATGTCTGAAACAATTACCATGTCTGAAAAATATGAAACTCAAACTTTTGTGACCATGGCAATGGGTGAGATTGGCAAAATCACACGATTTATGGGCGATGAGTTTGGCAGTAGTTGGACTTTTGCAACTGTTGAGACAGCGAGTGCGCCAGGGCAGTTAGCGCTTTCTGATATTTTGAGTATTCGGAAGATTATAAATTAGAATGAGTTTGAAAAATATGACTTTTTATACTTTTGATACACTAACTTATCGAACCAAAGCACATTCTGGCATACCATTAACGGAGCATTTAAAGATTGGTTTATCACGAAAATTGGCGCGGAAAATGGGGTTGAAATTTGATGAATTACCTGAAATGCCAAATGTTGGAACTGATGATACGAAAATTTTTGTAAGAACTTATAAAGAGGTTGATTTTCTGGCGCAAATTGGTGAAAATGGAAAAGTCGTTAGAAGTCAAATCCCGAATTTTGAATTTGATGCAACATATGTTGATTATGGCGTTGTTATTTTATTGAATTTTGATTCGGAAATGATAGATGATCGCATGGCGAACATAGGTTGGAACTTTTATCAAGCGCCACGAAATTTAACTAAAAAAATGGCAGATTTTATATAAACCCGAATTATTCACGTTTTCTTAAACACATCTCAAAATAATCAATTAAATCGAAAAAGTAGTTTCTGATGATTGTTATTTTAATAAATTTCATGTCGATTTTCGGAAACTAAGCCAAAATGAATCTGAAATTTCCAGTTGTGCTTGGTTATTCGCGTCGCAATTTTAAAAACACGTTCACGAATTGTCGTAATCGTCGCTTCTTTCAAAGATTTAGGCATAACGGTCTGTTTCATCAAATACATCAAGTTATAAGCGATGTTTGATAGCATCATTCTCGCCTGATTTTTGACGAAATTACTTGAAGACATCTTGTCAAAAGAAAAGCCATTTTTGATTTCCTTGATGAAATTTTTCATCGTGCCACGCAGTTTATAACAAGACACAACACCTTTGGCAGAAAAACAATCGGGCAGATTGGTCACAATAAAAGTTTGGTTGAACAAGAGCTCGGTATCATCTTGACGAAAGCTACAAACGCAGGTACGACCTGCCATTTCTGAGCTTGATATTCTGCTTCGTCATAATAATATTTTCTATCGTTGGCGTTGTGATAATCTTCCAATATTTTGAAGTTGCGTGTCAAATATCTGAGACGGGAATTGAGTTTCAAGCGAATAACATAATAAAGGGCATCTCTAAAAACTGCTTTTGTTCATTTTTAGATAAAGTTTTCTTAGGCTAGGAAATTCGACGAAGGCTTGCTGGTGCAAGTCAAGGAGGATTGACGACGACTAAGGAAATTTTAGAAAAAATGGGCAAATCTGAGTTTTTAGAGATGCCCTAAATATTTTCTTTTTCACAAAAATCGTATAAATCGGGTGTCGCAAATCCAGAATCGCCTCGAATAATAATTGTTTGAATGCCACATTCTTTCTTTAAAAATTGAATAATCGGCTTAACAAAATCAACGATATTTGTAGAAGAATACTCGCTCCCCTTGCAAAGCATGGCTCCAAGGCAAAATCCATTAGCGTCAAATGCCAACTTTGGTTGGAATCCCATGCCCCCATAATGCGGGTTATAGTCCGCAAACTCTTGTTTACCAAAAGTATCAGAGTGTGTTGTATCCAAGTCAAGAATGATTGAATCTGGTTGTGTGGTTTTATAGAACAGCTTAGCTAATGCTTTCAGAACGCAATCAAATTCTTGAATATATTATCGTGATAAAAATTTTTTCGTTTATCGTGAATATGGCTATATTTTTTGAAGAATCTTGATAAACCCGCACTGTTCCTCAAATTTCACAAGCGCTGCACAACCTCCATCAATTGACAATTTATTACCATCATCAATTAACTCAATATTGGAGTGTCAAGCGAAATTGAAAATGTCCCAAAAAAAGTCTAAACATGAGTTACGTTTTGCTAAAGCAAAATTTGCTTTTAGATTCCATTTTTGATATTATTGAGTTATGATTTAAGCTGAATTTTCAGCTTGATATTCCAGAAGCGTCTTACCGATTCTTCTGAGATACTTTTCGAAAGATGCAAGTTTCCAAAGAAAATTTAACATTTACTGAAGAAGAGTTTGAGAGAAGATTTCAAGAAAATAGAAAATACATGGAAAAAAATACGAACTCGAGTCAATAAAAATATGGGAAAAAATTTATTATACAGATTTAGAAAAAGTATTAAGGGCATCTCTAAAAACTCAGATTCGCCCATTTTTGTTAGCTCATAAAATCGCTAACAGAAAAAAGATGTGCACCTGCGGTTACTCGGTGCATGAAAAAATTGCTAAAATTTCCTTAGTCGTCGTCAATCCTCCTTGACTTGCACCAGCAAGCCTTCGTCGAATTTCCTAGCCTAAGAAAATTTTATCTAAAAATGAACAAAAGCAGTTTTTAGAGATGCCCTTAAGAATGAAAAATATCGTTGAAAATAGGAAAGAGAGCTTATGAAACAAATATTATTTTCTGACATAGATGGGACAATCATTTCCGAGAAAGGAATTGTGAGTGAAAAAGTAAGTAAATTTTTTAGTAATATTATGCAAGATAAGGAATTTGATATTGTCCTTGTAACAGGCAGGAGCTATAAGTATGTTGAAAGTCTGGGTTTACCATTTGATGCGATTACATCAAATGGGGGAGAAATTTATCGAATAATTGACAGAGAAGTACAACTGCAACGACTTGCACAAATTGATACAGATACTTTCACTAGGCTAACAAAGTATCTCAATAATATTAATTCAGTATATGTAGTATCCACCGAGCGAGGAAATATTATACTGAAAGATACCGATATTATTCCAACTGTGGTAAAATTAGCGTATCTTCACGGTAATGATCCAGATGAGGTGATTAAGGGAATAGGAATTTATTACGACATTATCTATACAAAATCAATTAAAGTTGATAATATAATGAATTATATTGAGCAAAATAATTTGACCGTTAGCAAAGTAGAGGTATTTAGTGGGGATAAAGGAAAAAGAAATATAATTGAAGACTATCAGAAAAAATTTCCATCACTAAATATATTTTCATCACATATTAGTAATATTGAGTTTACCCCATCTGACATTTCTAAAAAAGTAGCTATTATGGAGTATGTCAAAGGACTAAATGAAGTTGAAATCTATTCAATCGGTGACGGAGAAAATGATATCTCAATGACGGAAATTGCTAAGAAATCCTTTGCTATGGGAAATGCAAGTGAAAATTTAAAGACATGCTCTGATTACATCGTATCAAATGTAGAGAATGATGGCATATTAGATGCTATCAAAATTATTCGAGGAGAGATGAATTGAAAAATACAGCAAAAGTTAGATTAATATATTTTCTAATATGCTTTTCGCTGTTTATTCCAATCGAATCTCTATACTTAAGTGGTGTAGGCTTATCGAAACAAGAGATAGCGGCAATTGTACTTAGTGTCACAATTTTTACAGGGATTCTGGAAATACCTACAGGGATTTTATCTGATATTTTTTCACGTAAAACAATACTTATCTTTTCAGTTAGTTCGTTTGCTATTTCCTATGCTTTATTATTAATAAGTGGTAATTTTACAGGAATATTAATAGCATATTTCTTTGAAGGCCTAGGCTGGAGCTTTGCGACAGGAAATAATGAAAGTATCTTAAGGATAGATTTATCAGAAGATGAATTTTCTACTGAGCTTTCTAAATATTATGAAGTAGGTTTTCTTGCATTGGCTTTATCAAATGTTGCAATCATACCAATTAATTATATTTTTAGTGATTATAAAATTCCAATAATAATCTCTTTAATTTTTAGAATATTTGGGATTGCTTTATCTATTTCAATTCACTCTAATAGTCGTGCAAGAAGTGAGCAAGTCAATTTTAATTTTGATGTTTTAAAAAAATCATTTGTAGTAATTCGAGATAACAAAATTCTATTCTTAATTGAAGGTATCTCTAAGTTTTCGTTTTTTTTACCAGTCGTTTATCAACTACATCTACTTGCACAAGGCAAAGCCTCGACTTTAATATTATCAATTAATTTAGTAAGCTTCTTTGTTATGTATCTTTCGCAAAAAATCTATCCTATTCTTAATAGTAAATTTGGAAAAAGAAATTTATTATTGGGATCTGGGGTAATGCAATCAATACTCATATTCGCATTACTATTCAATGGCTTTTATCTATACTCTGTGGTGATAATAATTATATATTCTTTCATCCCAATTAAAATGCAAATCATTTCTGAATATAAACATAAAATTGCAGATGATTCAAATAGGGCTACTCTTATTTCGATGTATTCTTTTGCCGTAAATATTATTTCTTATATTTTTTATTTATTAATAGGAACAATATTAAGTTATTCGTATTTTGGTGCAGTCGTCACATGGGGAGTTTTGCTGTTAGCGCTTACGTTATTCAGTCAAAAATATTTGGTTGAAAAAGAGTATTAAGGAATTTAGGTCATGGCGAGAATAAATAAATATATCTCAACAAAAAGTTTAATAGTTAAGTCAAATTTACCTGAAGCAGATTATGTGATAAATCCTTATGTAGGATGTTTACATAATTGTGTATATTGCTATGCGAGTTTTATGAAAAGGTTTTATAAAATCGACGATGATTGGGGGAAATTTGCAATCCCAAAGACATATTCTCCTATTAAAAATATTCAAAAATATGATGGAAAAACTGTTTTATTTAGTTCGGTTACAGACCCATACCAACCAATTGAGCGAAAATATCAATTAACCCGTAAGATTTTAAGTGATTTTAGAAATTCAAGTGCGAAATTGGAAATATTAACTAAATCACCATTAGTTTTACGTGACTTAGATATATTGAAAACAATTCCGTATGTTACAGTAGGAATGTCCTTTAGTTTAACTATTCAACAAGCCCGCAGAGTGTTTGAAGTAGGTTGCGTCGACTACCAGATAAGACTTGATACTATAAAAGAAATAAAGAGATCAGGAATTAGGACATACGCTTTTATTTCACCTATTTTTCCAGAAATTAGTGATGTAAAAAAAATAGTAAATGATGTGTGTGATTATGTTGACTACATATTTTTTGAAAATCTTAATCTTAAGGGAATATACAAAAAAAATATCCTTTCTTTGATAAGAGAATATTATCCTGACTATATTGAATTATATGAAAAGATATATTCCGACTCGAATTATGCCTCTACATATTGGAAAGAGCAGGAAAAAAACATCGTAAATTATCTGCAAGAAAAAAATATCGTAAATTATAAATTTTTTTTCAATCACGGAAGGCAGTAACAAACTTTTGGGAGAAGTTATTATTTACAAAAGTTGTGATAAATATGTATTATGGTAATGTAAAAAGATTATAAAGCAACATTAAAAAATTATAAAAAGCGCATAAAATTTGAGGTTTATCTCAAATTTTAGCCCGTGAATTAACTCAATATTGGAGTTGAAATTTATCTTCATTGGGTGTAAAATAGAATATGGAACTTCCTCTCTTGTTATTTAGTCGTTAAATTAATTATACAAGACGGAGGTCTTTTATTCCTAGAAGGATGAGAGGGGTACAATTGAAAACACTGATTGGCGATGGGTGGGGTGCGTTTTGTGAATTATTCGGGTTTATGGCGCTTTCTTTTTAATTTGAAAAGACATTTTTATGATTTTGACAGTGGGAAGAATAATCTGGAAACGTTGTTGTTATTCAGTTGACATTAGTTAGAGATAAAAGTTCAGAAAAGAGGTATGAGGTATGTTGTTAAAAAATTTATTAGTTTTTGTTCTACTTGCTAGTGTTCTTGCTATCAGTCGGCATTTTTTTGAGAAAGTCATAACTAATCTGGTTATCAAGCCTAATTTGAATGTGAACAAAAAATTTCGTTTTCTTTTTTATCTGATTTGGATCATCCTATTGGCACTAGTTTTTGATGTGACGAAAATAGTTAGTTTTCTAGTAGGTGTGATTTTAGTTGGCTTGGGCTTTGTGTTGATAGATAAGTGGGTCATAGCGCTAGATTAGGCTTGATTAACTAGATGCAACCGAACAAAAATCAGTTCTTCCTCTCTTGTTATTTAGTCGTTAAATTAATTATACAAGACGGAGGTCTTTTATTCCTAGAAGGATGAGAGGGTTACAATTGAAAACACTGATTGGCGATGGGGTGTTGTGCGTTTTGTGAATTATTCAGGATTACATTAGTCGAAAAAATTGGGAACAAAGTGATTAAAGCAAGTTATCAAAAAGTAGACATAATGACATGAAAACTTATTTGGGACGAGAAATTTTCTCGACCATAAATTTTACGCTTGATTTTGAGTTACCTAACTGGCTATCTGAAAAGAAATATACGCTCGAATTTTATTTTAAATATAAAAATAAATTGCTAGCCCCACAACAACTAATTCATAGTTGGACGTCCAAATTTTATGATGGGAATAAACTGTATGTTGATGAAAATGCCCTAGTCACAACAACTTATTTGGGAAATGCCTTTACGATTCAAAAAATAGCTGATAGAAATACTTTTGTGGCAGATGTTTTGTCAAAGAAAAATAATTATCAAGATGGCTACTTATTTGCACGTTTTACAGAAAATTTTGAAGTTTATCGCAATAAACGGATTTGGCTTTTTATTGATCGACCGACTGCGATTGGCGATAATGCAGAGGCTTTGTTTCGTTATTGTACCAAAAAAAGAGATGGTATTGAAAAATTTATGGTCATACCAGATGCCAGCTATTTTCAACAGTTTGAGGGTGTGAGCAAAAAGATTATTGTTTTTGGCAGTTTTGAATACAAATTTTTATTGATGTTTGGAAATTAACAGGTCTAGCAAGATATGACACATTGTTAGAAAAGGCTAAAGAAAAAGCTCCCGAAAAAGTGATTCTCTTTGCTCCTACTTGGCAGAGGAATATTGCAGGCGTGTTTGATGCTGTTTTAGGTAAACATGCCTACTCTGAAACTTTTAAGGAAAGCAACTATTTTAAAATAACAAATTCATTTATCAATTCGCCTAAATTGATAAATGAATTTAAAGAAAACGGGTACAAACTAAAATTTGTCAGTCACCCATCGATGAAACGTCAAGATGAAGATTATCAACTAAATGAAGTTGTGAGTTTCACATCTGAAAAATATAGTGATCTGATTAGTCAATCAGCTGCGATGATTACTGATTTTTCATCTGTCCATTATGACGTTGTTTTTCTAAAGAAACCTGTCTTTTACTTGGATATAGAGAATGATTCCGTTAAAAAATATCATATTTCAAAAGAATATGATTGGGAAATTAAACAACCTTTTGGGGATTTATATTCGACTGTTGACGCACTGGTTGATTTGATTGAACATGACAAGCTTGAAATGTCGCCCAAATATCAAGTAGCAGTTGATGATATTTTTGAGGCGATTATGGATTTATAGAAGGTAAACTGGGCTATTGTTGAGGAGAGGTTATGCCAAAATATCAAATATTTTACAAAGAAAATCGGAACATTATTTTATCTGAAGATGATACACCGAAAATAATTGAGAGTAGTCTCAAATTTATGGGTGAAAATAATATCCTTGTTTTAAAAAAAGGGGCAATTATCAAGGAAAGTGAGTTAATCTTTCACAAATCAAATTCAATTATTTATATCGGCAAGGGGACTTTTACAGCCAAAGTATCCATTTTTAATGATAGTATTGCTTACTTCGGAGGGTCTACATTTTATAATCCAGTCGGTCGTGCATACTTTAAAATAGCTGAACATCAACAGTTATTTATTGGGGATAATGGTTTGATAAGTACGAATGTTTCGATTGAGACAAATGATGCCCATCTATTGTTTACAGAGGAGGGGAATACTTTTAAACGTAAAAATATGGCTGGTTCAATTGTCATAGAAGACCATGTTTGGCTGGGGCGGAATGTTTCTGTCAATAAAGGCAGTTATATTGCTTTTAATTCTGTTGTTTCAGCTAATAGCATGGTTAACAAGGTGTCGCGTGAATCTGGGGTGGTGCTTGCGGGAACGCCAGCAAAAATTGTTCAAAAAAATATATTTTGGCGTGGCAACGAAACTAACTGGTATCAAGAAACGGATACAGAGAGTTGGTCGACTTACGAGCCAACGAAAGAAGAATTGACAAGGGTTGACTATCGTCAATATATTGAGAGCATTAATCAAGTTGATTTAGCACATTTTCCAGAGAAGGCAGCCTTTCAACTAACGGTACTTGATAGGCTTTATCGTAAAGAAAATCCTTCTGTCAAAATAAAAGATTCTGATTATCTTGAAAATTTGTCATACACTGTGTTTTATGATAAAAAATTTGACGCACGTGAATATAGAGTAGATTTGTCACGTTTTAACGGAAAGAACATTCATGAAATTGCTTATGAAAGACTAGATGAGGAAATATGCTTACTTTATAAACATTTACTTGCGAACAGTTACGTTTTTCATAAACAGGAAAAAACAACATCTATTTTGAGTAAAAGATGGGTATATACACCAGTTGAGTTAGATAAAGAAAATGCTACCAGTGTTAAAAAAAGAGGGAACCTACTCTATTTTACTGAATATTTGGGTTCAAAAAAAACAGCTGCCAAAGATAAAAAGTTGTTAGTGATATTTTCATCTAATCCATCCGAACAAGAAAAGTATAATGAATCAATGTTGATAAGGAGCGGTTTTCCGACATTTCCTGATATTAAACGCTCTCTGACCAAAGATACCTATATTATCAGAATAGTAGATTTTAATCTTTCTTCTGGTTCCTTTTATCTCAATACGGCTAATTTTGTAAGTTTTGAACAAAATATTCAAGAATTAATTAAGACTTTTGCCGATTATCACAGCGTACCTAACAATAATATTGTACTTTTTGGTGCATCAAAAGGTGCAACAGGTGCTTTGATTCATTCATTAATTGGTGGCTATAAACTGGTAGCAGTTGATCCAATTATTGATGATAGAATTTATCCAAATGATGGACATCTTCAAAAATCATTTAGAAAACTTGATTTAACACCACGTGTCAATTCATTATTATCACAAGCTAATCATGTTAAGAGATATATTGTAAATAATCATCATGTTAATTATACCTATAAGCAATATGCTAAATTAAATAAGAAAGAAAACCTCATTTTCTATGATACAGCTGATGAAGTTGATAATCGTCATCCAGTCATTTTGAAATCTGCCATACCAGAAGTATTGGCAATGTTAAATGTTTTATTGAATGAGAGACTTCATTTATAAAACAATTTTAAATATTCAATTAAAAATGTTATAATAAATAAAGATAAAACAAGGGAGAGAAGTTATGAAAATAAAAAAAATCTTAGGAATCATTGCTACGTTATTGACAGTTTTCGTTGTTAAAAATACTGTAGATGCAGCCACTGTGATTCAAAATAATAACGGTATCTTTTATGCTTGGGGGGATAATAATTATGGTCAATTAGGAACTGGTAACACGACAAATGTTCCCGAATCAGAAAAAGTCAATCTTGCCCAAATAGCTATGTATCCGTCATCCCCGACCTATGATGCGGCAGGAAAATTTGTTAAGGTCGTGCAAGTAGAAGGTGCGATTATTGCCATGGACGCATACGGTGCACTTTGGACATCAGGACGCAATAATGTTGGTCAACTTGGACGTGGACTTGCAACAGATGCGATAGCGAAAAAATTTGAAAAAGTATCAGGCAAATATACATTTTCAGATTTTACAGTTTCAAATAGTACGATTATAGCCAGTGTCAAAGATCGTGCAGGGGAATTTATCACATTTGGTAAGCAGACACCCAATTTCAATTTTATGCCGCAGCCTGCAAGTAAATATTTTGACACGCTACCATTTAGCTGGGTATCTAATCGCCCAGTATATTACAAAAAAGTAGGAAATAATGTCACGGAAATTCAACAATTTGAAAAATACAATGATTTCACGGTGAAAGTTAAAGGCAGTCTTGAAACGAATCAATATAACCCAGATAATACAATTGGTCATGTAAATGTCTATAATTTGCAAAAATATTCAGGAGGAAAAACAACTCCTGATCAACGTTTACAGTATTTCTATGACTATGACTCGACCTATTTAAAAGTGACGGCAGATACGAAATTAGATGCTGAAGGCTTTAAATCAACAGTAGACATGAACTATTATGATACCAAAGGTTTCAAAACCAAACATTTTGTACCGACCTTTCAAAAGGGGAACAATGTCGAATCAGCAGAGTGGATTGAGGATTATTCTGCAAAAGATGGTTCTAAAAAAACATATACTAAAAAATATGATGCCAATGGTTTAGTCTATCCTTATGCACCCGAGTACACAACTGATCGCAACAGTAAAGGGGGCGTTTGGATTTCGATGGAAGAAACGGACTATGACAAAAATGGCAAGAAAATTTTATACGCCCTGTCTAAATATGATCAAACAAACAAAAAAACAAACTATCGTGAATTTCAATATATTTGGCTCTACTCACCATTAAATGGGAATACCACAAAATATTCTGAACTCCAATATGACCCAACTATTGAAAATAAACAACTCCGAACAGTAGCTAATGGCTATAGTGAGACTGTTAGCCGCCTGCGACTTTCTGGTTGGGAAGATGAGGTGATTAATGTCGCTAATCCAGGCAATCGGACAACTACAAGCAAGCAGTTTTCTGATGATGGGCAAATGACGAATAGATTAATCACCTATTACGATGTTAAAAAAGTGAAGACAAAAACACTCTATACAAAATATGATTCAGCTGGTAAGCTGATATCAACAGAGACTAAAACATTTAATGCATCTGGTGCTGTCACATCAACTGTGGTTAAAAAATAACTGGAAAAAAGAGACTGGGACAAAAGTCTAAAAGTAGAAAAAACACATGAAATTCGTTTTTGAAAATGTTGATTTCATGCGGTTCTTCTATTAGACTTCTCCCAAAAATAAAAAAATTTGTTATACTATAGTCATGAACTATGAATCCCTTAGCAAACTCAGCGATAGTCATTTTAAACGTCTAGTTGGCGTTAAACGTCCAACCTTTGAATCTATGAGCAGTCTTCTTAAGACCGCTTATCATGAAAAACATAACCGTCGAGGTCGTCACAGTAAAT
>NZ_BLLI01000056.1 GCF_011170085.1 Pseudolactococcus hodotermopsidis
TAATTTACTGTGACGACCTCGACGGTTATGTTTTTCATGATAAGCGGTCTTAAGAAGACTGCTCATAGATTCAAAGGTTGGACGTTTAACGCCAACTAGACGTTTAAAATGGCTATCGCTGAGTTTGGTGAGGGATTCATAGTTCATGACTATAGTATAACATATTTTTTTATTTTTGGGAGAAGTCTAATAACTTTCCCCACAAAATTCATAAAAATTTTGCCAAAATCGAAAAAATAAGGTATCCTAGATAAAGATAGATTTAAAAGGAAAAAGTAAATTGACAATAGATATTAACAATTACAATGACGATGCGATTCAAGTTCTTGAGGGGCTTGATGCCGTCAGAAAACGTCCTGGTATGTACATTGGTTCAACCGATGGTATCGGTCTCCACCATTTAGTCTGGGAAATCGTTGATAATGCGGTTGATGAGGCTTTGTCTGGTTTTGGTGACGAGATTACTGTGACCATTCACAAAGACGGCTCGCTGACTGTTGCTGATAGTGGTCGGGGGATGCCTGTGGGCATGCACGCGACAGGGATTCCAACGGTTGAGGTTATCTTCACGGTGCTCCATGCGGGCGGGAAATTCGGTCAGGGCGGTTATAAAACGTCTGGCGGTCTCCATGGTGTTGGTTCGTCCGTTGTCAATGCCCTCTCAAGCTATCTTGAGGTTGAAATCACGCGGGACGGTGCGATTTATAGACAGCGTTTTGAAAATGGTGGCAAACCTGTGACAACGCTTGAAAAAGTTGGTAAGACAGCTAAGTCAAAAACAGGTACTAAAGTTCATTTTATGGCCGATGAGACGATATTTTCGACAACTGAGTTCAAATACACAACGATTTTTGAGCGACTCAACGAGTCGGCATTCCTCTTGCCAAATGTTACGCTAACATTGACCGATGAACGCAATGAAATTGATGGAAAGCCTGAAACAGCAAGCTTCCACTATGAAAATGGCGTGCAAGATTTTGTCGCTTACCTCAATGAGGACAAGGATACACTAACGCCTGTTATGTATTTTGCGGGCGAGGCTGAATCATTTCAAGTCGAGGTAGCCATTCAGTACAATGACGGCTATTCTGACAACATTCTCAGCTTTGTCAATAATGTCAAAACCAAGGACGGTGGAACGCATGAGGCGGGGCTGAAACTGGCGATTACCAAGTCGATGAATGAGTATGCTAGGAAAACAGGTCTGCTCAAGGAAAAAGACAAGAATCTTGAAGGCTCAGATTATCGAGAAGGCTTGACTGCGATTCTCTCGGTTCTTGTTCCCGAAGAACATCTACAATTTGAGGGGCAAACCAAGGATAAACTTGGCAGTCCCAAGGCACGTCCGATTGTTGACAGCATTGTCAGTGATAAACTTGCTTTTTTCCTCCTAGAAAATGCGGAATTGTCGCAAAATCTGATTCGTAAGGCAATCAAGGCGCGTGATGCGCGTGAGGCAGCGCGTAAGGCGCGTGATGATGCACGCACTGGCAAGAAAGGCAAGAAAGATAAAGGCTTGTTGTCTGGCAAACTCACGCCTGCCCAAGGGAAAAATCCTGCTAAAAATGAAATCTATCTTGTCGAGGGAGATTCCGCTGGCGGTTCTGCCAAACAAGGTCGTGACCGCAAGTTCCAAGCCATTTTACCCTTGCGTGGTAAGGTGCTTAACACCGAGAAAGCCAAAATCGGCGATATTCTCAAAAATGAAGAAATTAATACGATGATTTATACGATTGGTGCGGGTGTTGGTGCTGATTTTCAGCTTGCTGACATTAACTATGATAAAGTGATTATCATGACCGATGCCGACACGGATGGGGCGCATATTCAGACGCTTTTGCTGACTTTTTTCTATCGTTATATGAAACCACTGATTGAGGCGGGGCATGTTTACATTGCCTTACCGCCGCTTTATAAGATGAGTCAAGGCAAGGGCAAGTCTGAAAAGATTGAGTACGCTTGGACGGACGGTGAGTTGATGGGCATTCGTGACCATTTTAGTAAAGGTGCGATTCTTCAACGTTATAAAGGACTTGGTGAGATGAATGCTGATCAGCTTTGGGAGACGACGATGAATCCTGAGACGAGAACGCTGATTCAAGTGACTTTAGATGATGTGGCGCAAGCTGAGAAACGTGTGTCTGTCCTTATGGGCGACAAGGTTGAGCCACGTCGTAAATGGATTGAAAATAATGTTGAGTTTACGCTTGAAGAGAAAAGTGAAGTGATGTTATAAGATGATTTTGCCTCGATTTAGCAGCTTTTTCAAAAATCTTAAACCGCCGCAACTGATAATTCTCGGCTTTTTGTCGGTTATTATTGCGGGTTCGATTTTGCTTGCCTTGCCGCTTTCTGATCAAAATGGGCAAGCGACTTCTTATTTGGATAGTCTGTTTATGGCGGTATCGGCAACCTGTGTGACTGGTTTAGCCGTGGTCAATACTGCTGATCATTGGAACAAGTTTGGACAAGTTATTATTATGCTAATGGTTGAGGTCGGTGGTCTCGGATTTATGAGTTTTCTTGTTCTTTTGCTCAATATGACTGAAAAACATTCGTCTTTTAAGTCAAAGATGTTAATTCGCGATGCCTATAATTTCACGTCTTTTAGTAATGGTGTGGGCTTGGTCAAGTCGATTATCAAACTTTCTCTTGTGACACAATTGATTGGTGCGGTGCTGTTGAGTTTTGATTTTGTTCCTAAGTTTGGTTGGCTTGATGGTATCTGGTATAGTGTTTTTCATGCCATTTCAGCGCATTCAAATGCTGGATTTGACTTATTTGAAACCTCGCTTTTCGACTTTCGGGACAATTCTTATGTGCTGTCAATCATGAGTTTATTGATTTTGTCGGGTTCTTTTGGTTTTATCGTCTGGTTCGACTTACTCAATTTCCGAAAAACTCATAAAATGACACTTCATTCGCGTTTAGCGCTCCATATGACAGCGATTCTCGTGATTTTGGGAACATTTTTGTATAGTTGCCTTAATTTCAAAAATTTTGATGGGCATCCGATGAATTTTTTGGCGCAGAATTTTTTCCTCAGCATTACACCGCGTTCGGGCGGTTTCAGTTTTGGGAGTTATAGTACCTCGAGTTATGATAGTCTGCTTTTGACCATGATTCTTATGTTTATTGGTGGCACATCAGGTTCAACAGCAGGTGGGGTCAAAACGACAACTTTTGGCATTTTGCTCCTTGATTTGCGGACGATTTTCAGCAATCGGGAAAAGACCATTTACCATGAAAGGCGAGTTCCTCGCAAAACAATCAGCAGGGTTTATGAAATCATCTTTATTTATATTGCGATAATTTTCACAAGCTCTTTTGTTTTGCTGATTACAGAGCAATTACCACGTAATAATGGCATTGAGTATGTTTTTTTTGAAGTCATCTCAGCACTAGCAACAGTTGGTTTATCATTGGGCTTAACCCCAGAATTATCAATTTTTGGTAAAATTCTAATCATGTGTCTCATGTTTGTCGGTCGAATCGGCATTATGACCGTTATCTATGCCGCAAGTCGACATAATCGAATTGATGAGGAATTGATTCAGTATCCTGAGGAGGAGATTGTTGTGGGGTAGGGAGTTGTTGATGTTTATTCAACTTTTTAGAAAAATCTTCGGAATTTGAATTAATTTTATAGTTATTTAACGCGTATATTTTTAAGACACTAAAGAGGCGTTCCCAATCAATACTCGTTCAAATATAAAAATGAAACAGGTCTAATTCCTAAAAAATTGGAGAAAAATAGCATGAAAACTTTCTGTGTTATCGGTCTAGGGCGATTTGGTTCTAGTGTGGTAAAAAATCTGATTGAAGATGGTCATGAAGTGGTGGCGATTGATACGGATACTAAGAAAATTGATAATTTTAAAGATATTGCGACGCATGTTATGATTGCTGATGCAACGGATGAGCGCGTACTTAAAAATATTGAGATTGATAAATTTGACGGTGTTGTTGTCGCTATTGGCAAAAATATGCAAGCGAGTATTTTGACGACTATGCTAGTGGTTGAGTCGGGGGCGAAAAATGTTGTGGCAAAAGCGACGACGGATGTGCAAGTCAAAGTGTTGACGAAAGTTGGTGCGGGTAAAATTATTCAGCCTGAAAAAGATGCTGGTGAGCGGGTGGCTGATAATCTGGCTCACCCTGATATTTCAGATTATTTAGATTTATCAGCTGATTATTCTTTTGTCAAGATGAAGGTTAAAAATCCTAAGTTTGCTAATTTGACTTTGAATCAAGCGAATCTGACTCAAGATTATGGTGTTAATGTCGCTTTTATCAATAAAACGGACGGTACGGCAAATATCGGGAAACACGATACGGTTATTTCGATAGGCGACACGCTCTACGTTGTTGGCATTAAAAAGGATATTGAGAAATTCTCAGAAATTATTTAAACAATAAGAAAAGAAAAAAACTAAAATGAGTAATGTACAAAAACTTTCCCTTGAGGAGATTATGGGCGACCGTTTTGGGCGCTATTCCAAGTATATCATCCAAGAGCGGGCGATTCCGGACATTCGTGACGGGCTGAAACCTGTGCAACGGCGGATTCTTTTTGCCATGAATAAGGACGGTAACACTTTTGACAAGGCTTTTCGGAAGTCTGCCAAGTCCGTCGGTAATATCATGGGGAATTATCATCCGCATGGCGATAGCTCGATTTATGAGGCTATGGTGCGCCTGTCGCAAGATTGGAAAATGGGCGAAACGCTGATTGAGATGCACGGTAACAATGGGTCTATGGATGATGACCCGCCCGCAGCTATGCGCTATACTGAGGCACGATTATCTGAGATTTCGACTTATCTTTTACAAGATATTGACAAAAACACTGTTCCTTTTGCGTGGAATTTTGATGATACAGAAAAAGAGCCAACTGTTTTGCCAGCAAGTTTTCCTAATCTTTTAGTCAATGGCTCAACTGGGATTTCGGCGGGATATGCGACACATATTCCGACACATAATTTAGGCGAGGTTATTGATGCAACGATTTACATGATTGATCATCCGTCGGCTGATGTTGATAAACTCATGCAATTTATGCCTGGACCAGATTTTCCGACTGGAGCGATTATTCAGGGTAGAAATGAGATAAAAAAAGCCTATGAAACTGGTCGTGGCAAGGTTGTTGTTCGCTCAAAAACGGCAATTGAGGAGCTTAAAGGTGGTAAGAAACAGATTGTCATTACAGAAATTCCTTATGAATTAGTCAAGTCTGATTTGGTCAAAAAAATTGATGATGTGCGGGTTAATGCTAAGGTGGCTGGTATTGCTGAAGTGCGTGATGAATCTGACCGTGATGGTTTGCAAATTGCTGTTGAATTGAGAAAAGATGCAGATGCAGAATTGATTCTCAATTATTTACTCAAATATACGCCTTTACAAGTGAATTACAACTTTAACATGGTTGCGATTGACAATGCAACGCCACGTGAAGTCGGAATTGTACCGATTTTGTCAAGTTATATCAGTCACAAACGTGATGTTATTCGTGCGCGATCGGTTTTTGACCGCCAAAAGGCGGAGAAACGTTTGCATATTGTCGAGGGGCTGATTCGGGTGCTGAGTATTTTGGATGAGGTCATTGCGTTGATTCGGGCGAGTGAAAATAAAGCCGATGCGCGTGAGAATCTCATGGCTTCCTATGATTTTTCTGAGGCGCAAGCCGAGGCTATCGTTACTTTACAACTTTACAGGTTGACGAACACTGATGTGGTCACTTTGCAAACTGAAGAAGCGGAACTCAAAACGCGCATTACCACATTATCCGCTATTATCAATGATGAAAAGACCATGTTTAACGTTATGAAACGCGAGTTACGTGAGGTTAAAAAGAAGTTTGGGCGTCCGCGCAAATCGGTGCTGATTGATGAGGTTGAGACGATTGAGGTCGAGGCGCAGTCGCTGATTGCCAAGGAAGAAGTCGTTGTTAGCGTGACCCGCAGCGGCTATGTTAAGCGCACGACACCGCGCAGTTTTGGCGCATCTAAGCTGGACGAAATTGGCAAGCGCGAAGATGATGTGCTGATTTTCCATCAAAATGCGCTGACCACGCAACATCTACTCATGTTTACGTCTCTTGGCAATGTTATCTATCGACCAGTTCATGAGTTAGATGATTTGAAGTGGAAAGAGATTGGTACGCACAGCTCATCTTTGGTCAACAATTTTTCGCAAGACGAAGAAATTTGCTTTGTCCAAATTCTTGATGATTTTGAAGTAGAATCTCGCCAAATTTTGATTGCCACAAAATTCGGTTTAATCAAAAAAGTTGCCTTGTCAGATTTCAAACCTTGGCGGACTTACCGTTCAAAATCAGCCCAATTTGCCAAGTTCAAACAGGCTGATGATGCGGTTGTTGCCATTGATTTCGATAAAAAATCTGACGTTATGCTAGTGACACATAAGGGGTATGCACTGAGATTTCCGTCTGAAGATGTACCAGTTCTAGGTGCTAAAGCTGCAGGTGTCAAATCAATCAATCTTAAAGAAGTAGATTTTGTTGTTGCAAGTTATTTTGTTGATACGGACACTTTTTATATTTTAACACAACGTGGGGCATTGAAACGCGTGAAATTTACGGAAATCCCATCGAAAAGTCGGGCTGGTCGTGGTTTGCAGATTTTGCGTGAGCTTAAAAAAACACCTCATACTGTTTTCAAGTCAGGGACAGTCAAAGAGATTATCGGTGGTGATTTGTTTGCTGAAACTGATAGTGAAACACAGATTTTGCAGGTCATTTCGCAGACTGATAAACTTTTTGAGATTAATCTCCCAGATCTGCACACGCTTGATCGCACGTCAAATGGCTCGTTTATATTTGATGAATCAGTTGAGCTTGGTGTTAAATCAGCGAGAGTTAAATAAATCAGATAAGCAAGCAGAGTCTTGCTTTTTTTGGTATAATGAAAAGATGAAGTTGAAAAAAATAAGTTTAGCCCTCATGATTTTTTTTGGTATTGTCCTTGATCAATTAGTCAAATGGGCGGTTATAAAAAATATTGCCTTGGCAGAACAAAAAAACGGTTTAAAACATGTTGTGTCATTGACAAATCTGCATAATGATGGTGCGGCATGGTCAATTTTAGAAGGACAGCAATGGTTTTTTATTGTCATCACGATTGTTGCCGTTGCTGCAGCGACTTGGTTTTTGATTAGAAATCTGGAGAAAAACTGGTACGCCTTTGGCTTGTCATTGATTATTTCGGGTGCTTTGGGCAATTTCATTGACAGAGCGCGGCATGGCTACGTTGTGGATATGTTTCAGTTGGATTTTATTAACTTTCCCATTTTCAATGTGGCAGATATTTTACTGACGATAGGCTTTGTCGTGTTATTTATCGGCATTTTGACGGATAAGGATGAAAATGGAAATTAAAATTAAGGCAAAAAAGGCGGGTTTACGCCTAGATAAAGCGATTGCGGATAGCTCAAATGTTTCACGGACACAAGCCAATGACCTCATCAAGTCTGATGCTGTTTGGGTCAATGGTCAGCTGAAAAAAGCCAAATACAAGGTTTTGGAGAATGATATTGTGACATTTGACCTCCCAGAGCCCGAAGTTTTGACTTATGAACCAGAAAATATTCCGCTTGACATCATTTATGAAGATGAGGATGTTGCGGTGATTAACAAGCCACAGGGCATGGTCGTTCATCCGTCCGTTGGTCACAAAACAGGCACGCTGGTCAATGCGCTCATGTATCATATGGCAAATTTGTCTAGCATTAACGGTGTCATTCGCCCCGGCATTGTTCACCGCATTGACAAGGATACGAGCGGTTTACTGATGGTTGCGAAAAATGACGTGGCGCATGAGTTTCTAGCTAGCCAACTCAAAGCGCATACTTCCAAACGGCGTTATCTCGCCATTGTCCATGGTAATCTGCTCAATGACCGCGGTGTAATTGAGGCGCCGATAGGTCGCAGCGCTAAGGACCGCAAGAAACAGGCTGTTATTGCGGGTGGTAAGCATGCGCTGACTCATTTTGAAGTTTTGGAACGTTTGGGTGCCTATACCTTGGTGGCGCTAGAACTTGAAACAGGGCGCACACATCAGATACGTGTCCATATGGCTTATATCGGTCATCCAGTCGCAGGAGACCCCTTGTATGCCCCAAAAAACACACTTAAACAAAATAATGGGCAATTTCTCCATGCACAAGTGCTAGGCTTTGAACACCCAACGTCGCATGAATTACTGACATTTGAAATTGAACCACCGACATTGTTTACAGAAACTTTAGAAAAATTAAGGCAGGTTTGACTTTTAATAGGATACTGATGACAATAAACGGACGGCTTTGATTGCTGCCAATCTGGTTGATTATTATATGGTGGATGATTTCGCTGTTAGCTTAAATTTATAAACCAAATAATGGTGCAAACAACCATTATTTTTGGTAAAATAGTCATATTGGATAAAATTTAAAAACATGATACTAAAAAGCGGTGCGCCATAGGCGCAAACTTTCGTAGAAAATTAGGGGTTTGTCGTAAACAAGCGCAACTTGTACGGCTAAACTGTCTATTTTCCTAGAAAGTTAGCTTGAAGTTTAAATAAAGGAGTTTCACTTTGACAACTGATATAGACAATCTGCAAAAGATTATCGTACTTGATTATGGTAGCCAGTACAACCAGCTGATTACGCGCCGTATTCGTGAGTTTGGCGTTTTTTCTGAGCTGATGAGCCATAAAATCACGGCTGATGAGGTTCGTGCCATTGCCCCTATCGGGATTATTTTCTCGGGTGGGCCAAATTCCGTTTATGATGATGGCGCTTTTGGCGTTGACCAAGCCATTTTTGAGCTCGGGATTCCGATTCTGGGCATTTGTTACGGTATGCAGCTGATGACTGACCGCTTGGGCGGTAAGGTTGAGGCTGCTGAAAATCGTGAGTATGGTAAGGCGATTTTGTCGCATACGGCAAATGCTGAGCTGTTTACTGATACGCCAGCTGATCAGCAAGTTTGGATGAGCCACGGCGATCTGGTTACAAAGTTGCCAGAAGGCTTTGAAAAAGTTGGTACATCTGCCGATTGTCCGATTGCAGCGATTCAAGACGAACACCGTCATTTTTATGGCGTACAGTTTCATCCTGAGGTGACTAATTCACTTTATGGCAATGATTTGCTCAAACACTTTGCACTTGATATTTGTCAAGCGCGTGGCGACTGGTCAATGGATAATTTCATTGACATGCAAATTGCGAAAATTCGTGAACAAGTGGGGAATGGACGTGTCGTTCTTGGTCTTTCTGGCGGTGTGGATTCATCAGTTGTCGGCGTTTTGTTGCAACGGGCGATTGGAGACCAGTTGACCTCAATTTTCGTTGATCACGGCATGCTCCGAAAAGGCGAGGCTGACCAAGTTATGACAACTTTGGGCGGCAAATTTGGTCTCAATATTATCAAAGTTGACGCTAAAAAACGTTTTCTTGATAAATTGGCAGGCGTTGCTGACCCAGAACAAAAACGCAAAATCATTGGTAATGAGTTTGTTTACCTGTTTGATGACGAGGCGACCAAGCTCAAAGGTGCTGAATTTCTTGCGCAAGGCACGCTTTACACGGATGTCATTGAATCTGGCACGGAAACGGCACAGACGATTAAGTCGCACCATAATGTTGGCGGATTGCCAGAAGATATGCAGTTTAAGCTCATTGAACCCTTAAACACGCTCTTTAAGGACGAGGTGCGCGCACTTGGTACGCAACTTGGTATGCCAGATGAAATCGTCTGGCGCCAGCCTTTCCCAGGTCCTGGGCTTGCGATTCGCGTGATGGGCGATATTACTGAGGAACGTTTAGAGATTGTTCGCGAGTCTGATGCCATTTTGCGTGAAGAAATTACAGCAGCAGGTCTTGACCGCAGTATTTGGCAGTATTTCACGGTCAATACAGGCGTGAAATCGGTCGGTGTCATGGGCGATGGGCGGACGTATGACTATACCGTTGCCATTCGTGCCATTAACTCAATTGACGGCATGACCGCAGATTTTGCGCGCATTGACTGGGACGTTTTGCAGAAGATTTCCGTGCGCATTGTCAATGAAGTGGCGCAGGTCAATCGGATTGTGTATGATATTACGAGTAAACCACCTGCTACTGTTGAGTGGGAATAAGAAAAATAAGCCTAGAAACCTTTATTTATATGAGGTATAGGCTTTTTTATGTGAGGAGTGCAGTAAATGACTAATATTTTTTCACACCAAATTTTGCCAATACCTTTTTAAAATTGTGCCCCATGCACCATTTACCTCAAGCAAAGAACTTTTAGCCAAAGGCAAGGGCAAAGAATCTCTCAAATATTTTCTGGAAGAAAAGCCCAAACGTCGTCTGATTAAAGATACGACTATTGGCGATAGGTTGCGGGCAAGTATTGCTGATTTGACGGAATTGTTAGAATATATGTGATTGAGTTTAAAAACGTGATTAATGCGTTTTTTTGTTTACTAAACATAATAAATATAGTAAAATAAAGCTATAAGGCAACTCTAAAAACTCAGATTCGCCCATTTTTGTCAGCTCATAAAATCGCTGACAGGAAAAGATGTGCTAAAATTTCCTTAGTCGTCGTCAATCCTCTTTGACTTGCGCCAGCAAGCCTTCGTCGAATTTCCTAGCCTAAGAAAATTATGAACAAAAGCAAATCTCTTTGCGACGAATAATCGCAGGAGCAGTTTTTAGAGATGCCCTTAAGAAAATCGAGGATAAAGACAATTATGGCAAGTATCAGAGAAATTGCAAAATTGGCGGGCGTATCGCCAGCAACAGTATCGCGAGTTTTGAACGCCGATGAAACGATGAGCGTTGCAGCAAGTACCAGAGCACGAATTATCAAAGTTGCCAATCAGCTCAATTACCATAAAATAGAAAATTTAGGGCCAAAATCGCCTAAACAGTCTAGTAAATTGTCGATTGCGCTAATCAAAATGCACTCATCACAGCGTGAAAATGACGACCCTTACTTTCGGCAGATTCAAGAGGGAATGGAAGTTGAGGCAAATGCTTGGAATTTTCGACTTGAAACGCTGAAATTAGGCGAGTTTAAACTCAATCAGCTGGCGCAATACGGTGCCATTATTGTCGTTGGTGCTTTTACGGCCGATGCTTTAGCAGAAATTTTTGAGGTCAATCACAATCTAATTGTCGTTGATAATTATTTTGCTAGTTCGCGCTATGACCTCGTTCATCCAGATTTTGCCAAGCGTACAGAGCAAGTTTTAGATTATCTTTATGCTCAAAATCATCGTAAAATCGCTTTTATTGGCGGCGAAATTGGGACTATTGATTTGACTGGCTGTAAAAAAAATAAAATAGTAGATGTTCGGACCACTGCCTATGAAAATTGGATGAAAATTCATGGTTTATCTGATAATATTCGGATTAAAACTGGTAATTGGACGATGGCATTCGGCTTGACAGCGACAGATGAGTTGATTGACGAGGCAGCAGAGGGTCTACCGACAGCAATTATTTCAGCTAGTGATCCGATGAGCGTCGGTATTTATCGGGCGCTGCAATTGAAAAAAATCGCAATCCCAGAAACGATTTCGATTTTCAGTTTCGATGATATTGAAGTGGCAGGTTATATGTCACCACCCCTTAGTACCGTGCATATTGACAGTTTGGAGATTGGACGAGTTGCTATTCGACTTGCCAAGGAACGTATTTTAGACAATCGAACAAGTGCCTTGCGTGTCGAAGTTGCCTCAGAAATCATTGTGCGCGAGAGTGTCATGTCATTAAACTTTGAAAAATAATCTCATGAGAGGTTATTTTTTGATTTATCTGTTGACAACGTTTTCATAAAGTTATATAATTTATTGAGTAAACGTTTAGTAAATCAGAAAAAAGTTAGTTGTTGCTGAGCAAGTTAAGTTTTATCGGTTATTGTCGCCTTTTGTCAATGTTGACAAATCACAGGCAATTGGCTTTTATTTCCAAAAGTATGCTGATAGTAACGGCTCTCTACATACTTTAAAATTCACAGGTTTTGATGAGTCGAAAATTTATCAAGTGAATGAATCAGAAATCTATGGTGGCGATGAATTGATGAACGTTGGCATTTATCCATTTCTGGTCAGCGATTACCAAAGTCTCAAATTTCTAATAAAAGAGGTAAAATAACATGAAAAAAGAAGTAACTGAAAAATTTATTGACCTGTTTGGCGATGACAATCTGTCCAATTATTTCTCGCCAGGTCGAATCAATTTGATTGGCGAACATACGGATTATAACGGCTGCTATGTTTTTCCCGCTGCCATTAGCATTGGAACATTTGGTGTGGCACGTAAACGTACAGATAGTTTAGTAAAGGTTTACTCGCTGAATTTTGATGAGATTGGTATTATCGAATTTTCACTTGATGAACCGCTTGAAAATACAGCAAACTCGCATTGGGGTAACTTTGTCAAAGGTTATTTATTCATGCTCAAACAGGCTGGACACGAGATTTCACAAGGCTTTGACTTGGCTATTGAGGGGACGATTCCAAACGGTTCAGGTCTGTCATCATCAGCCTCACTAGAACTTTTGGTTGGCACGGTTGCTAATGACCTTTACGATTTGGGATTGGATAAATTGACCTTGGTGCAACTCGGTCAAAAAGTTGAAAATGACTTTATCGGTGTCAATTCTGGCATTATGGATCAATTTGCCATTGGCTTTGGTGAGCTTGGCAAGGCGATTTTGCTAGACACCAATACGCTCAAATACGAGATGGTGCCAGCTGAATTTGGCGACTACAAAATTGTAATCATGAATACCAATAAACGCCGTGAGTTAGCAGATTCTAAGTACAATGAACGCCGTGCGCAATGTGAGGAGGCGCTGAAACGTCTGCAAACGAAACTTGACATCACAGCCCTCGGACAGTTATCAGAAGAAGAATTTGAATCAAACCGTTGCTTGATAAATGACGAGATTCTCGAAAAACGTGCCAAACACGCTGTTTATGAAAATGGTCGTACACTCAAAGCCAAGGCAGCGCTTGTTGCGGGCGATTTAGTGACATTTGGTCAGTTATTAAATGCTTCACATGAGTCGCTGAAAACTGATTATGAAGTAACAGGAATCGAGCTTGACACCTTGGCTGAAACAGCGCAAACTTTGCCGGGGGTACTTGGCGCTCGTATGACTGGTGCTGGTTTTGGCGGTTGTGGTATTGCACTTGTTAATTCTGCTGAGATTGATAATTTCACAAGCGCAGTAAATGCTGTTTACCTTGAAAAAATCGGCTATGCTGCTAGTTTTTATGTGGCGACAATCGCAGATGGAGCTAGAAAACTATGAATTTATCACAAGCAGTTGTTGATTTTGCTGAACTTGCTATAAAAACTGGTGCTTATGATCAGCTAGATCGCCTTTATTTGCAAAATCTGATTTTGGATTTGATTGGTGAGACAACCTTGGCAGAAAATATTAAGCCATCTGGTCAATCAGATTCGCTTATTTTGTCAGATTATCTCTGCACAGTTGCCAAAAAAAATGCTAAATTTGATGACCTAAGGGCAAATGAGGAAATTTTCCAAGCCAAACTCATGAATTTTCTGACACCAACCCCCTCAGAAGTCAATCGCATTTTCAAGGAAAAATATGCCATTTCTGCCAGTTCAGCGACAGATTATTTCTTTGACTTGTCAAAGAAAAACGATTATATCAAAACACGTGCCATTTCAAAAAACGAACATTTCTATGCTAAAAGTTCGTATGGCGACCTCGAAATCACGATAAATCTTTCTAAGCCTGAGAAAGATCCCAAGCAAATCGCAGCGGAGAAAAATGCTGTGCAGTCGGCTTATCCGAAGTGTTTGCTTTGTGTTGAAAATGAGGGCTATGCGGGGCGGCTCAACCACCCTACGCGGACGAATCACCGCATTGTGCGCCTTGATTTAGTGGGCGAAACTTGGGGGTTTCAGTACTCGCCTTATGCTTATTTTAACGAGCACTCGATTATTTTGGCTGAGGCACATCGCCCGATGAAGATTGCTCGGGTGACTTTTGAGCGATTGCTTGCCATTGTTGACAAGTTACCGACTTATTTTGCTGGCTCGAACGCTGATTTACCGATTGTCGGCGGCTCGATTCTCAGCCACGACCATTACCAAGGTGGTCGTCACGATTTTCCTATGGCAAAGGCTGAGCTGAGAAGTCAGTTTGCTCTGCCCGATTTCCCAAACGTCCGTGCTGGCATTGTCAACTGGCCCATGAGCGTGATTCGTTTGACAGCTGAAAAGTCGGCAGATTTGGTCGCTGCAAGTACTTTCATTTTGGAAAAATGGCAGCAATATTCAGACGACACCGTTGCTATTGTCGCAAGGACAGCAGATGGTACACAACACCACACGATTACACCTATCGCTCGCCGTCGCGGTGCTGATTTCGAGCTTGATCTCGTTCTCCGTGATAATAACACGAGTGCAGAATTTCCAGACGGCATTTTCCACCCGCATGCTGAAGTTCATCATATCAAACGTGAAAATATCGGCTTGATAGAAGTCATGGGACTTGCCATTTTACCTGGACGTTTAAAAACCGAGCTTGAAGTTGTCAAAAATTATGTCAAAGGTCAAGCAGTCAAAGTCGCTGATTACCATCAAACTTGGGCAGATGACCTAAAAAATGCTTACCAAGGCGAAAAGATTGATGACTATATCCAAAATGCGCTCGGCAAAGCCTTTTTAACTGTGCTTGAGCACGCGGGCGTTTTCAAGGATACAGACGAGGGGCACGCCGCATTTGCGAGATTTATTGCTGAATTGAGATGAGGATGAGACTATTTTGGAAATCTAATTATATTTACTAACTTTACTAAAAAAAGGGCATTGTCTAGTCTTCAAATAATTTTTAATAAAGCTAAACATTCTCTTGGTATGGCAGTGGCTAATTTTGAAATGCTCATTGAGAGATAATATGATCAATTCATGTCAAGCGAAATTGAAAATGTCCCAAAAAAAGTCTAAACATGAGTTACATTTATAAAGCAAAATTTGCTTTTAGATTCCATTTTTGATATGATTTAGTTATGATTTAGGCTGAATTTTCAGCTTGA
>NZ_BLLI01000057.1 GCF_011170085.1 Pseudolactococcus hodotermopsidis
AGCTAATTTTGCCTGAATTTTTGCATTCGGCAAGATTTGACTGGCTGGCAAAGTTACCGCACTCGATTGAATGGCAACGTAACTAATTTTTAAACTAACCCACGGCGAGTAGACGACTTTACCGCCAGCATCTGTCACTTTATTTCTTATTTTTACAGTACCTGATTTTTTAGCTGTAATCAAACCAGTAGTCGATACTGTCGCTAAGTTGCTATCGCTAGTTTCCCATGTTGTTGATTTCAGATTCGCATTACTTGGCGTATTAACTGCTTTAGCTTGAACTTTGGCATTCGGCAATGCTTGACTAGTGGGTAATGTTAGCTGACTTGATTGAATCGCAACGTAACCAACTTTGATACTAACCCATTTACCATAGACTGTCTTATTGACAGAATCTTTGACAACAGCACGAATACTGCCTGTTCCTACTTTTTTAGCTGTAAGCTGTCCCTTACTGTCAATCTCTACATTGGCATTGGCACTTTCCCATGTCGTAGTCGTTGCCAAAGCACTTGGCAAAATCGAAACTTTTGCTTGTGTTTTTTCTCCAAGCAAAAGACTGCTTTTCGATACCGAATTATTAACAGCTGTAACGGGAACGCCAACTACCTTGAGCGTCACCCAGTCAGTGACCCATTTGTTTTTACCTGCACCATCAGTAACCGTGGCACGAATTTTTTCTGTTCCTGGTTTTATACCTGTAAATGTGCCTGGATTGGTTACTTTACCATAACTTCCAGCAACTTCCCATGTCGCTTTAATATCCCAATTAGCAAAAGCTGCTGAGCCAACACCTTGGACGTATAAAGCAACTGATTCTCCAACTTTTACAGTATTGTTATACTTAACTAAAATTGTAACCTGCGGTTTCGTTTTAAAAACATAAGCAGATACCTCTTGATTAAAGACAAAAGTAGCTAACAAAGCCAGTAACATTAACAATTTTTTAAATTTTGATATTTTCATAATTCTCCTCTTACATCTACGATAATTCCTTAAACATTGTATTATAACCATACATTTAGCAATTCGACAAATTTACCTTAACACTTCCTTTCGGTATTTTCCAGGACTTCTACCTGTTAGCTGTTTGAAAACACGCTCAAAGTAACTTTTTTCACTAAATCCAAGTCTATTCGAAATTTCTTGTGTTTTTAGACCTTGTCTTATCATTTTTTTAGCAAGCATTACCTTAAAGGAACGATAAAATTTTGTAAATGTCTTTCCTTCAATCTCTTTAAATTTTCGATTAAAAGTCGCCGTTGACATATAACAATCCTCAGAAATATCAGCCAATTTATAACTTTTATCTGGGTTATCCAAAATCTTTTTTATTGAATCAAAAAGAGACGTATTTTCAAATTTTTCCAAAACACCTTCATAATAAGCCAATATTTCGTAAGGATCAACCCTATCTATATGCTTTACAAGACATTCTTTAGAGATAATAATACCGTCAAATTCCCCTTTCTCTTTTAAAAGAATTGACAATTCACATTGAAAATCACAAAAATTTATAGATAAATTCGATTCATTATTTAAATAAGCACTATATCCTTCAGATAAAAGATAATTCAAGATTGGCTCTTCAATTTTTTCACAACGACTATCATACAATATTACTTTATTAGAAAGTATAATTGAAAACTTTATACTATGCGATTCAAGTTCATTTATTATATTAATAATCTTAATAAAAAATCAGCCCCTTTCTGCTATTTTTAACTTTATATAACTATGTATAGTATAACAAAATTATTTCTAAAAAAACATGTACATTTCAATCATTTTAATATAAACTCTATACATTCGATAGGCAAATAAAAAAGAGCTTCCGCTCAATTTCAGTCTGTCTATGTCAAAGTCGCATAAATCTCATTAACCAATTCTTCCGTCTTATCCCAGCCGAGACAAGGGTCAGTAATCGACTTGCCATAAACATCGGGTTCATCTTGACGACCGTCCTCTAAGTAAGACTCAATCATAAAACCACGAACAATTGCCTTGATTTTATCATTCCAATCGCGGTTAATCAGTGTTTGGCGGACAATGCGGATTTGCTCCAAAAATTGCTTGCCCGAGTTGTCATGGTTGGTATCCACCATGATAAAGGGATGTTTCAACCCCATTTTTTCATAGATAGTAATGGCTTTCAGCAAGTCGTCATAATAATAATTCGGCTCATTTTCACCGTGATCATTGGTCGAGCCACGTAAGATAACATGCGCCAGTGGATTGCCATCTGTGTCAACTTCAGCATTCCCATACAGGAAATTTTGCTTGTTTTGCGCTGCATGAATGGCATTGAACATCACACTAAGATTACCAGAAGTCGGATTTTTCATGCCAGTTGGTGCGTCTATCCCAGATGCCACAAAACGATGCTCTTGATCCTCAACCGAACGCGCACCAATCGCATGATAGCTGACCAAATCATCCACCATTTTCAGATTTGACGGATAAAGCATCTCATCAGCCGTCGTTAAGCCAGTCTGTGTGATGACCTTGTAATGCAAATCGCGCACAGCTTGAATGCCGTTAATCAAATCGGGGAGTTTGGACGTGTCAGGCTGGTGCATAAGCCCCTTGTAGCCGTCACCGTTGGTACGAGGTTTCGCCGTGTAAACACGCATAACCATAAACACCTTGTCCTTGACTTTTTCCTGTAACTCAGCCAAACGATGCGCATAATCTAGCACAGCGGTTTCATTATCTGACGAACAAGGACCGATAACAAGCAAAACGCGGTCGTCTTCGCCCTTGATGATACGTTCAAGTTCAGTATCACGCGCGATTTTATGCGCCAATACGTCGCCCTCAAGTTTCGCGTGTGATTTGATGTCGGCGATGTCAATCGTCTCGCCTTTTTGATGAATACCCATTTCATTAAATTCTTTCTATTTTTACAATATTCTGATAGTTATACTGAAACAAAAACTGAAGTTTACTCCAGTTTTTGTTTATAGATAAAGCGTTATTTATTCGCCAAGTGTTGCATAAATCTCATTAACCAACTCAACCGTCTTGTCCCAGCCAAGACATGGGTCAGTGATTGATTTGCCAAAAACTGTTGGCTCATCTTGGCGACCGTCTTCGAGATAGGATTCAATCATGAACCCGCGCACATATTTGTGAATCAGTGGATTCCACTGACGGTTAATCAAGGTCTGACGAACAATGCGGATTTGTTCCAAGTAACGTTTGCCAGAATTATCATGGTTGGTATCAATCATGATAAATGGATTTTCAAGTCCCATTTTCTCATATTGCGCAATCGCATCAAGCAAATTATCCGTGTAGAAATTTGGCATATTTTTGCCATATTCATTCAAAGCACCACGTAAGATAGCGTGTGCCAAAGGATTCCCTTCAGTTTCAACTTCTGTCCGATTGAACAAGAAATTCTGAGGTGCTTGTGCGGCATAGATACCATTAAACATGACATTGAGATTACCAGAAGTCGGATTTTTAAGACCAACTGGCATATCAATACCAGATGCCACAAAACGATGCTGTTGATTTTCAACCGAACGCGCACCGACTGCAATATAGCTGACCAAATCATCAACAATTCGCAAATTTTCGGGATAAAGCATCTCATCAGCCGTTGTCAGACCAGTTTCGGTAATCACTTTATAGTGCAACTCACGAACAGCTTTGATACCGTTCAAGAGATTGGGTTGCGCCGTCGCATCGGGCTGATGAATCAAGCCTTTGTAGCCATCACCATTTGTCCGAGGTTTTGCCGTGTAAACACGCATGACCATAAAGATTTTATCTTTGACTTCTTCTTGGAGCTTAGCCAAACGATGCGCATATTCAAGCGCAGCCGCCTCATTATCAGAGGAACATGGACCTATAATCAGCAAAATGCGGTCATCTTCGCCTTTGATAATCGCCTCAAGCTCACGATCACGCACCGTTTTTAAAGCCTTAGTTTCCTCAGAGAGTTTACCTAATTCCTTGATTTCTTCAATCTCCAATTTTTGGGATACTTCTTTAAATGTCATACTTTTTCTTTCACTCTTCTCTTAACTATTTAAGCAGTCGTCACACGACCATGACAATTTTTATACTTCTTACCAGAACCACACGGACACGGATCATTACGACCAACTTTTGGCGAGTTCATGCCTGCAATCTTGTAACCACCTTGCCTTGGAGCAGGTTTAGGTTCAGCTGACGTTTCAAGTGGCGCAACTGTCGTTGCAGCTGCTGCAACTTGTGTCAAATCTTCTAGTGAAGCTGTCGTCACAATTTTTGGTGCTGGCGCTTGCTCAGTTGCTGTTTGCGGATGAATTTGTGCTTTCATCATCAAACGTGTCACTTCAAACTCAATCGCACCAACCATGTTATTAAACATGGTAAATGATTCCTGTTGATATTCAACTAGCGGATTATTTTGCGCATAGCCACGCAACCCAACACTTTGACGCATTTGGTCAAGTTGGTCAATGTGTTCAGACCAGTTAGTATCAACCGTTCTGAGGATAACAGCTTGTTGGAAACTCAATCGACGGTTTGCTTCAATCAATTTCTCCATTTGCGAGTCGTAAATCGCTTTAACTTTATCGAAAATCAAGGCTTTAACTTGTGGCAAAGTCTTACCTGATAATTCAGCTTCTGTCAACCCACCATTTTCAGCTAACAAATTACTTTCAGCTTGGACAATCAAATCTTTCATGTCCGATTCTGACAATTTACCTAAGATAGCTTGACCGTCAACCATTCTGTCAATTGTACGATTAAACATGCCCAAAAGTTGTGGCGTCAAATCATCTTTGGCTGTAATCACTTCATAACGCTGATGATAAATGACTTCACGTTGCTCGCGAATCACATCGTCATATTGCAAAACTTGTTTCCGAGAATCATAGTTGTTCCCCTCAACACGTTTTTGTGAGGCTTCAATTTGGTTGGTAATCATACGCGATTTGATAACCGCATCTTCGCCCTCAATCTTGAATTTGTCAAGCACCGCAGCCACACGTTCACTACCAAAACGACGCATGAGGTCATCTTCTAGCGACAGGTAAAACTGTGATACACCTGGGTCACCTTGACGACCTGAACGACCACGCAACTGATTGTCAATCCGACGAGACTCGTGGCGCTCCGTCCCAATAACTGCAAGCCCTTGATACTCCTCGTCTGGATGGTCAATGACACCTGCACCAAGCTTAATATCAGTCCCACGACCCGCCATATTGGTCGCAATCGTAACCGCACCTTTTTGACCCGCATTCATGATAATTTGCGCTTCTTTAAAGTGATTTTTGGCATTCAACACTTCATGCGGAATGCCCGCTTTAACCAGTTCATTAGAAATGATTTCTGATGTTTCAACACCGACTGTCCCAATCAAAATCGGTTGTCCTTGCTCATGACGCTCGCGTACATCACGGATAACTGCCGCAAATTTCGCCTCAATCGTTGGATAAAGCAAGTCTGGATGATCCAAACGCTTAACTGGCTTATTTGTCGGAATTGGAACGACTTGAATATTGTAAATTTCGCGAAATTCTTCTGCCTCTGTTTTACCAGTACCAGTCATCCCTGCAAGTTTTTTATACATACGGAAATAGTTCTGGTAGGTAATTGAAGCCATTGTTTTCGACTCATCTTGAATTGGCACAGCTTCCTTGGCCTCAATGGCTTGGTGAAGCCCATCAGAAAAACGACGTCCCTCCATAGCACGACCTGTAAATTGGTCAACTATCAAAACTTCTTGATTTTCATCAACCATATAATCTAAATCAAGTCCCATGATATAATTGGCACGCAAAGAATTATCAACAAAGTGAGTCAAAGCTGCATTTTCAAGGTCATAAAGATTATCAATCGCAAAGAATTTTTCAGCTTTGTCAATCCCGTCCTCAGTTAAACTAATCGTTTTAGACTGAACATCAATCTTGTAATCGTCGCCATCCTCATACTCCTCACGCCCAACCAAGGTTTTAACAAACTGATCGGCGCGGATATACAAAGCGCTAGAACTTTCTGCCTGACCCGAGATAATCAACGGTGTCCGTGCCTCGTCAATCAAAATCGAGTCCACTTCGTCAACCAAAGCAAAGTTGAGTGGCCGTTGTGACATCTCGTCAAAAGTCGTTACCATGTTGTCACGCAGATAGTCAAAACCAAGTTCCGAGTTCGTCGAGTAAGTGATGTCGCAAAGATAAGCTGCACGTTTTTCTTCAGGCGACTTGCTTGACGAATTAATCCCGACAGTCAAACCAAGCCAGTTATACAACTCGCCCATTTCTGTCGCATCACGCGCCGACAGATACTCATTGACCGTGACAACGTGAACGCCTTCGCCAGCAAGGGCATTCAGATAAACAGGCATCGTTGCCGTCAAGGTTTTCCCCTCACCCGTTCGCATCTCAGGCACATCGCCATTGTGAAGCACAATCCCCCCCATGATTTGCACATGATAAGGAAAAAGACCAAGCACACGTTTTGCCCCTTCACGCGCCACAGCAAATGCTTCATAAAGCAGGTCGTCAAGTGACTCGCCAGCTTGATAACGCTTTTTGAACTCAGGCGTTTTCGCTTGGAGTTCCTCATCAGAAAGCGCAGCAAAAGTCGATTCATAGCTTTCGACCTTGTCTGCCATTTTATTGAGTTTCTTTAATTGTTTTTTATCATTTTCAATAAGTTGTTGGATGATATTTGCCATTTTTTCTCCTAGGTAATTTTAGGCTTTTCCTAAAATAGAATACTTCTATCAATTTTAACATTTTCTCAGCATAATTTCAATGAATAAAAAAATCGTCTTTCGTAAAAATAGACGATTTTTTATTTTTATCAATTTGGATAGATATAAGTCACACCACTTGGTGTGAACCAACCACGAAAGTCATCAATATATTGATTGCCAGCATAATTCGATTCTTGTACGCGAATTTGCCCAGTGCTACTATTCACATCATAAACGACAGCAACGTGACCATAGCCCCCTTGCCAAACAGCAATAGCGCCAACTTGCGGCACAGAACCTAGTCTAAAGCCTGCTGCTGCTGCAGAAGCTGCCCATTCGCCACCATTTCCCCAGTTATTGCCTGCCCATGGTGCTAAAGATTTAGCGCCCCATGTACATTGACCTACTGGATACCTATTTGACGGATCAGTGGGAACAGGTTTTGGAGGATTAGCAATAGGATCAGGAATAACAATAACATCGCCTCCACCTGGAGTAGGAGGTATCACAACACCTTCTTTAGCTTGCTCTTTAGCTTTAGCTATTGCTGCGGCTTGTTGTTCATTATAAGCCTTTTCTGCTGCGGCTTTTTCTGCTGCGGCTTTTTCTGCTGCGGCTTTTTCTGCCAGAAGTGATGATTTCTCATCTTCCGCCGTCGCACGCTCTGCTGCTAAATTAAGTGTCGCAACTTTGAGTTCTGCTTGTTGAGTTTCAAAAGTTTTAGCTTGGTCCTCAATTTGATTGAGCTTTTCGTAACCTTCGTTGACCTTAGATTGTCGCGTTTCAAGCGCTTTTTCCAAGTCATTTTTAGACGCATCTTGCTGTTTCATCATGTCATTATTCGCTTTGATGACTGTCCGCATTGCAGTAATACGTGATACAGCATCTGACAATGATTTTGAGTTAATAACAGCCTCAACATATGAGGTCGCTGCACCGTCTGTCTGAGCCGAGCGTGCTTGCGCCTTAAGTCGCTCATCACGTTCGGCAATTTCCGTTCTCAAATCAGCAATCTGATCTTTTAATTTATCAGACTGCGATTTTAAATCTTCTGTTTCTTTTTTTAGCTTATCTTGTTTCGCTTTCAAGTCGTCAACTTGTGTCTGAAGTCTAGTCACTTCGGCTTGCGCTTCAGCTTCTTTCGACTTAGTTGAGGCGATTTTATCATTTTGAGCAGCGATTTTATCATCTGTGTCGTCAGCATTGACGGCAATAACTGCACTTGCTGATGTTAAAATAACAGTCGATAATAAAATTGCTGAAATAAGTTTTTTCTTCATTAATTTTTGTTTCCTCCAAATGCTTGACGCGATTTCGGTACAACTTTAATTATACCCTTTCAAATCTTGAGTGATATTACAAAACGATTACAATTTAGTTTTATTTTGTAACGTTCTCTTTGCTTTTGTCATACCGTAAAATTTTTCTAGCGATGTTTGCAAAAGAATCGCCAAAAAAATATTGAGACAAAGACTAGGTGCCATTTGATAAATAATATAGTGCCAAACATTAAATTTAGCAATCTGAAAAACCAACGTCATTGCCCCCGAAAAGAACTCAAAGGCTTCAACAATGATAATCACAGTGAAAATTCGTGTTAAGCGATTAGCAAAAACGGTCTGTCTAATATTATAAACGAAAAGCGCAATAAGTGGAAATAATAAGCTCGCAATACCGTAAACACCGATATAATAACTGTCATAAATTACCCCCATGACAAAAGCAACTATCATCATGTAGCGGTAACTGTGCTGTAAGATGCTGTACGTGAGGAAAATCAAAAATAAGCTTGAGGTAATCGTCATCACGTTGGTACTAATCAACTGTGTTAGTTGCGCATCAAACAACATGATAACCAGTAGAATCACTGGTGTGAAGAATTGAAATGATAACTTGCTCATCTTACTGTGCCTCACTCAAGCCACGCTTGATAACAAACACAAATTGCATATTATCAAACTTGCTTGCTGGCTTGACATAAACTTCTCGGTCAACGCTCTTGGTATTTTCCTTTTCGCCAATGACCTCACCGACAAGCAGATTTGCTGGCGAATTACCGCCAAGTCCCGAAGTCTTAACCTCGTTACCCTTGGTAAATTTAATATCTGATGAAATTTGCGTGATGATAAAAGCATTTCGATGTGCATCATAGCCCGTAATCAAACCATAAGCGGGATTTTCTAGCGAGCCAATGCGGATAGGCACTTTATTTTCCAAAGATTTATCAGAAGTCAAGAGTGCGACTTTAGCAGTTGTTTCATTGACTTGTGTGATACGTCCGACAATGCCGCCATTACTCATGACAATCATATCATCTGCTATACCATCCACACTGCCCTTGTCTATCGTCATTGTATCGCTCCACGAATTTGGACTTCTGACAATAACATTTGAGGCAATTTTTTCATAATTAGTCAGCGTGTTTTTCATACCTAACGTTGCTTTTAATTGTTCATTTTCAACTTTTAGTGCCTCTAACTCATTTGAATCATCGGTCATTTTTGTGATTTTTTTAGACAATTTGGCGTTTTGCTGATAAGTTGTCATTAAATCGTTGAAATCATTTGCCTTGTCTTTGGCGAACTCAAAAGGCGCACCAATAATACCGTCGAGCGTACCAACTGTGTCATTGATAACAACAGTCATAGCTGACGGTTTGACTTTATCTCTAAAATTTTTCACTGAAATTAAAATTGTGACACATGCCGTTATCATCATGACTAAGGCGATGATGATGATTTTACTTAAATTTATCTTTTTCAATGTGGTACTATCTCTCTTTCAGTCAATTTACAACGAACATTCCCTAGAAAATGCGATAAAATTTCGCAGATATAAGCGACTTTATGATTTTTCTAAATTTTTAAGAAGTTGAAGCGCATTGACATCTTCTCATTGCAATCATATTCTTTTATTTTATCAAATTTTACCGAAATTTGATAGAATAGAGTTAATAAATATTGATAAAATTTAATTAACGGAGAAAAACATGATTCCAACTTTTGGCAAAAAACTTGCGAATAAAGATTATCAAGCACGTTACGGCGTGTACGGTATCGTTTCACGCAACAATAACACGGAAATTTGTCTCGTTCAAGCACCGAATGGCGCGTATTTTTTGCCAGGTGGTGAAATTGAAGAAGGCGAAGACCACAAAAGAGCGCTCACTCGTGAACTTCATGAAGAACTTGGCGCTAAAGCTAAATTAGGCAAATATTTGGGACAAGCTGATGAATATTTTTTCTCATCACACCGCGACACTTATTTTTACAATCCTGCCTACATTTATGAAACCGTTTCTTATGAAGTTTTAGGAAAACCTTTGGAAGATTTCAATCATATTGAATGGTTTCCAGTTGAAAAAGCCATTAGAAAGCTCAAACGCGGTAGCCACAAATGGGGCGTGAAAGTTTGGCAAGATTATCTTGAAGCGCTGTGACATGTTTTGACAAAAATAGACACCTCCGATTTGATTAAGGTGTCTATTTTTTATCAATGTTTTTTATAAGCTAAGGCATAAAAAAGTGAAATCATAATCGCACCACCTACGACATTGCCTAGATAAACAGGGACAAAATTTGTCAAAAAATCAAGCCAAGTTGCATGCCCTTTAAAAATTGCAAAAGGAATGAGAAATGAGTTCGCAACGCTATGCTGAAAACCGATAACAACAAAGGTCATGACTGGAAACCAGATAGCAAGAATTTTGCCCGCAAAGTCTTTAGCACCATAGCTTAGCCAAACTGCAAGACCAACGAACCAGTTACAGCCGATCCCCGAGAAGAAAGCCTGTACAAACCCAGCCGCTAACTTACTTTCAGCCACATGGAGCGCTTCTTTGAGATAAGGTTCGCCAGTCAGCGTACCTGCAACAATGCCAAAGAAATAAGCAACAAAAATCGCACCAACGATATTTGAAACTGTGATGACACCCCAGTTTTTTAGCACCTCCAATAAGGTTACTTTGCCTTTGAAAAAGCCAACTGAAACCGCCATCATATTGCCTGTAATCAGCTCGCCACCCGCAAGAAGAATAACAATCAAGCCAACTGGAAAAATTGCTGCGCCAACAAAACCACCATTGACACGCAGATAGGCCATATAACCAAGTGAAATCATGGCACCACCGATAAAGCCTAAAATCAATTTTGAAAGTAGCGGTTTATTGACTTTCACGACCGCCGTAGCAGCTGTTTGTTCGAGAATTTCGTCTGGTGTGTACATAAAAATAACCTTTTTCTATTTTAGTAGTCAAGGTTAATTTTACAATATTTTTTTAGTGATTACAAGTTATTTTGTGACGATTTTCACACCCTCAGTTTCTGATGCGATGATGACTGTTTTGACCATATCGTTGAAAAGACCATGTTCGACAACACCAACGGTGTCATCTAATAATCTAGCAAGTTTTTCTGGTGCGCTAATTTCATTCATGTGTAAGTCAATAATATGATTCCCTGAATCTGTAAGCCACAGTGCGCCTTTGTCATCTAAACGAAAAGTCGGCTTAAAACCACTCTTTTCAAACAAGCGGAAAAGTTGCCCACAACCAAATGGCACAACCTCGACTGGCAAAGGGAAAGCGCCTAAATGTGCAACCATTTTAGACTCGTCAACAATCCAAATATAGTCCTTAGAATAAGTCGCAACAATTTTTTCCATGAGAAGTGCCGCACCGCCGCCCTTGATACCATTGAGGGTTTGGTCAATCTCATCGGCACCATCAACTGTCAAATCAATCGCCTCAACTTCGTCAATATCTTTGAGCGGAATATTCAGCTTACGCGCCTGCGCACTCGTCACGCTTGATGTTGTAACAGCTGTGATTCGCAGATTTTCCGCCGCCACACGTCGCCCTAATTCTGCTACAAAATATGCTGCCGTTGAACCTGTTCCAAGCCCAACAACCATGCCGTTTTTAACAAATTTCGCCGCCTCAATACCAACTTGTCTTTTTAAATTATCCATAGATTCATTATATCAAAAAAACGAATGTGTTTGTTTTGTTTTCTATAAATATTGCAAGTTTTTTTTCTTGACATTTTAATAGCCTTTATCTTTTCTAATCGAAACAGTTGCATTATTTTTATTTTGTAGTAAACTAGACCTAGTATCGAAAACTAGATTACCTAGAAAGGTCTAAATATGCAAGAAAATTTAACCGAATGGGGCAAAAATATTGAGACAGTAACTTTACCGCGTTGGGACGAATTACCCGATATTGAGCTTTACATGGATCAAGTCATTGGACTTGTTGGCAGATATTTGTCGCCGATTTTGACCACGCAAAAACAGGCTTTGCTTACCAAATCAATGGTCAACAATTATGTCAAATTAGAGCTTATCCCCGCTCCCGTCAAGAAAAAATACACCCGCGTTCATCTCGCTTTCCTCATTGCCATCACGCTCCTCAAACAGGTGCTGACGATTCCTGAAATTAAGACTGGCATTATCTACCAAGGGCGAGCTAGTGGGATTCAAAAGGCGTATAACATTTTTTGTGAGACGCAGGAAAATACGATCAGCATTGTTGGTAAGCAAGCGCAAGGTCTTGAAACGAAAGGCTTGTTTACTCAGAAAATTGAGCTAGAATACCTCATTGTGACAGCAGCTTGTACGTCACTTGCGACAAAATTGCTAGCTGAAAAAAGTATCGAACTTACTGAAAATCTTAGCATTGCAAAGGAAGAAGATACCCATGAACTCTGAAAAAATCGCCATTCTCGCTGATTCTGGCTGCGATGTGCCAGACGAGCTACTCAAAGCCGACAACTTCTATACGATTCCACTAAAAATTATCTACAAAGACGGTGACTATACCGATAAAGTTGACATCACAGCTGAAGAAATCTATGCTAAATTGCCGACTGAAATTCCCAAAACGTCACTGCCTGAGGGAAGTGTGATTAATGACCTCTTTGAAAAAATTGCTGCTTGTGGCTTTGAAAAAGTCATCGTCGTTACGATTTCAAGTGGTTTATCGGGGACATTTAACTCGGTTCGACTTGCAGCGGCGAATTTTAAATCACTTGAAATTTTTATGCTTGATACTAAAAACATTGGCATTGGTGCAGGAGTTCAAGCCGTTCATGCTGCTGAATTAGTCAATTCTGGTGCTAGTTTTGATGAGATAACTCAAAAATTGACCGATGACATTACCAAAAGTAAGATATTTTTCAATGTTGCAACATTAGAATACCTCCAAAAAGGTGGGCGTATTGGGCTTGTGACCTCGATTTTAGGCAATGCACTCAAGCTCAATCCGATTATTTCTTGCAATGATGACGGTGTTTATTATATCGTTGCCAAATCTCGTGGACGTAAAAAAAGTTTGGAAAAATCGGTTCAGCTAGTTAAGGAATTTATTGGCAATCATCAGAAATTCCGCCTTGTTGTCGCCCATGGTGGCGCACTTGAAGAAGGACTAGAAATTGTTGAAACTTTGAAAAATATGTTTCCACACGCCATTGAGGTTTTATTTGGCCAGATTTCCCCCGCCCTTGTCGTCCATACTGGTCCGGGATTGATTGGACTTGGCGCGCAGATTTTAGATTGATATTTATAAAAAGCTCAATGTGAGCTTTTTATTTTCTTTCAACAACATTTGCCAAACTATCTATCGCTTCAATAATTCCACTTTTTTGAATACCATTTTTGATGACTATCGAGCCAATCCACATGATAAGTAATAGAATTAGCAACAAAAAACTTAAGGTGATGATGATTACTAAAAGTGTTTCTTTTATTAAAAAGTCCATATTTTCTCCTTAATTCATTTTTTTACAAGTGATTCCGTTTCTACATATGCTAAAGCACCATTTTCAGTGATAAATGCACCAACAGCTACACCGTATTTATGCGTTTTGAAAGAGTTGTCATAAGTAACATACAATTCTGTATTGGCAGGTACAGTACTCCCAGCCGCTTCACTTATACCACCAGCCATTCTTGGAGAGTAACAGGGCGTTTCTTTGGTAGTCAATACTACTTCAACCTTAGCATCAGGACTAACAAGAATAGACGGAAACGTTTTTGCTTCCTTTTCAAAATATGACGTATAAATTTCATTCAACACTTCAACATATACTTCAGACATATCCCTCTTATGTGCAGCCATAAAACCTAAACACACACCATTTTTATCGTATACTGCATAGGGACAATTCTCTTGTGGTTTATTCCACTCAGGACCAGTACCACCTAATCCCGACGTGTTACTTATATATAATTCAGTTCCCGCCTTAGCCATATAAATTACCTGTGAATCGGCAAATATAAATGAGCGTATATTCATATCAAAAAGTAATTTAACTTTGTGTCTTTCATAATCATTGAACAATCGTTCTTCTTTTCGCTGATTCTGTTCATTTGCAACTTTCATCTGTTCATCAAGCGTTGTCTGCGAAAGCCAAACCTCAACTTGATGATTTTGCCACTCAATATGTTTGCCACCTGTCAGATTTTCCCGCACACCATTATCTACCTGAAAAATTTGAACAATCGTGTGCCCATCATAAGTTTTGCCTGTATTTTTATCTTGCCAATTACCATCCAAATCATTAAGCGAGTTTGACACATCATCGGCGAGATTTTGAAGCACAGTCTGTTGATTTATTTCCTTAGTTCTCGCAGAATCTGGCCAAATGTACCATTTAATTTTGGTTAAATCAACATCTTGTGCCACCAAATCCTCCCGAAATTCCTTAAAAGTCATTGTCGAATTAGTTGGCGCATCAAAATAATAATCCTTATCCTTTTGAACGCTACTTTGCTTAGTCGCACTCTCAGCAACATCATCATCAGTCTTAGAAAATTCTTGCCTAGCCAGTAGCACCATTCCCAAAATTGCTAAAATTATCACGCTAACAACACTAATAACAACTTTTTGAAACAGCGGCATAGGCGGCGGTGGCGAACCATTTCTGATATACTTTTCAATCGTCGCCCGTGTTACCCCTAATTTTCGACTTGCATCCGCTATACTTTCATACGACACACCGTCTATAACGACAGGAATTTTATTTCCTTTTGTACCATGCTGTTCATCCATATTATTTTTTCGTCCGTATTTTTCTAAACATGCTAATAGTGTTAGTACTTGGTGTAAATCAAATACTAACACTATTATAAGGTAGTACTTGGCGTAAATCAAGTACCACTTTATTATAAAGTACGATTTCTTTTTAAAAACATATCGTATAATAACTTTTAATTCACAAATGAAAAGTTATAATAGACTTCTCCCGAAATTAAATTTCGAAATTGATAATACCACAAATTAAGGACGCCCGAAGTAAGTGCCTCTTTCTTCGATTACGATATTTCTGAGCCATACACTTAAAGGTTTTGATTTTAGCA
>NZ_BLLI01000058.1 GCF_011170085.1 Pseudolactococcus hodotermopsidis
GTATTTCAAGGGAAAGAATTTTGATTGAGAATATCAATGCTAAAATCAAAACCTTTAAGTGTATGGCTCAGAAATATCGTAATCGAAGAAAGAGGCACTTACTTCGGGCGTCCTTAATTTGTGGTATATCAATTTCGAAATTTAATTTCGGGAGAAGTCTAATAGTAATGGTAAAAAATTGGATGATGTTTATGATGATATTGAGATGATGACTCATCAAATTAGCAGTATGAAACAAGTAAAAATGACGGATAGTTCTACTTACCAAGGCATGATTAAAATTAATGATGAGTTGACTTTTAAAATGATTAATAACTTATTTAAAAAAAATCCTTCGGCTTTGGTTGGAAAAATTATGGGAAATAAAAAGTTCTTTGATTATGTTATTACTGTTTTAGATCAGCTTCCTAAGGGAGTTCAAGATATTATTTTGGAGATTTTTGTAGCAAAAGAAAACTGGGATGAATTTCCTAAAAAATCAGCTTTAAAATTATTAAATAATCCCAAATTTGCTTTGTATATCGATAAGTTACCGTTAGAATTTCAAGGTCAAATTTATGAGAAATTAGTTATTCTCAGTAGCAAAGGTTGGGACGTTTTGGCACCTATAGGTTATATTAGTGATATTTTATCTAAGAGTAGTACAGGTGCTAAATTTATAGAAGTTGGAAAAGTTTCTTTAAAATTATTTAAAGAGTTAGAGGCAGTATCAGAATTTTTGAAAAAGAATAAACTTCTAATGGAAGGATTTTCGTATGGTGCAGATGCGCTAAGAGTTATAGCTAATGCTTATAATGAATATATTAATCCAAATAGTCCTGCTTATGGGGATATAAGTAAAGCATTATATGGTGGTTTTAATTTATTCCTGATAGAGGCTGGTCCTTTGGAGGGAGCACAATATGGTGGTCCTGTTGGGGCTGCTGCTGGGATAGCGAATACTATGATTCAAGGAAATGTTACTATATGGCCTGATAAAATATTTGGTTTTGATTTGCCAGGTAAAGAGATAAAAACACCAGGAATTGGAACAGAAGAAGTAAAACGTAAATGGTTGGATGAATTATATGAGCAATATGGCAAACATAATGCTATAACTACTGATAAAAATTATAGAGTTGGTGTCCAATCAGAAAGTGGTAGTTCAAATTTCAATCCAGAAACAGAATATAAACCGAATACGAATGTCGGAGTAGGTAATCCAAATCAATCGCTATATACAAATTGGGGTGGAAAATGATGAAAGAAATTTATAAATTAGTGAGTGAAATTAGTCTTTCAAACGTTTTAAAAAGGAATACATTTCAAAAAGTATTTGAAATTTTATACGGTGTAGGAGAGAAGGGAATATCTCAAAATTTAAAAGTCTATATACTTGCTTTAATTTCTTGGTTAGTGAGTTTAGTTTCGAGCGTGAATTGGATTATATTTCCTATAAGTTCAACAATAATTACCTTCACATTACTAACTGTATATTGTAAAAGACCAAGATTCTTGAATGATGTGGCATATACTCTTGCAACGTTCTTGCTTTGTCAAAATACAGTCATATTCTACTTAGCTTCTATAAAAATATCAGAAAATGTTATTTTAAATCGTTCTGTGACACTGTTTTATGTATTAATATGTTATTTTTTATCGTTCTATATCGTGAAAATTAAATTATTAGATAGTATTCAAGAATCATATTTTGCTGATAGTAAAAATATTATCAAATCAAATGCTATAAAAAATATTAAGCTATTATCATCTATATTAGTATTGTTTGTTATATTATTAATTAGTGCAATGCAGTTATATAGGCTTAATAAATGGTGGATAAAGAGTTATAATCTAGAATTTCTTGCTGGTCTAAATGGAACGATTTTAGGAAATATTTTCTCGATCATCTCTGTATTTATAGCTATAATTATAGTATTGTTATTTACAATGATTCCAACGTTATTTTTAAATTCGGATATAATTGTAAATGGGCTTTTATTAAGGAAGTATTCCGAAGAATTTCGGAAAGAATATGATTTTACAAAAGAAGAGTGGTATGGTGAGAAATAGGGAATCTTAAAACGGCTAAACCGCTTGATTTTACGCATGATATTGATGTGATTTTCTTTGACCCAAGCATTTCCTATGAGGAAACGGCGAAACGAAATGTTCAGCTGAATCAAGATTATCCGCAGTATGACTGGGAGCTGAAGAATCAAGCGCACATGCACTTGCATAATGGTGATAATACCGAGTTATACGGATGTTGTCGATGCGATGCGCAAGGTATCCCGAGGTGTCAACAGCGATTGATGTGCGGCAAGTTGCGGGAGAGATTGAGTGGCTCACGCCTTTTGGTACGGCTGATCTGGATCAATTTATTGTCCGACCAACACCTAAATTTGCTAGTAATCCCAAATTATTTGAAGTGTTTAGTCAGCGCCAAATCAAGAAAAATTTGAGTGCGATTTGGTCTGAAATCCATTATGAGTTGCCACAGTTTGATGTTGAAAAAATGGATACGCAATTGACTAAAAAAGAATAAGACAATTCTTGCCTTATATAAAGAAAAGAGAAAAATGAACTTAAAATTAACGAAAATAGCTTTGATTTATACAATTATTTATGCGATTCTAAGTATGGTGTTGACGCTTGTCCTTGCTATTATGGGTGGTAGTGGTTCTATGGTAGCCATGTTTTTACCTATTTTTATGATGCCTTACCTGTTTGCTGTTTTGGGTCTTGCATTTACTATTTTCCTTCTCTTTGTGATTGGCTTAAGTTTAAGCTTTATAGCAAATGAGCGGGTCAAGAAAATGGAGGGGAGAAATCGACTTTTGCAGATGATACCTATCTTGTATTGCTTGCGACTTGTTTTCTTTGTTATATCACTAACAAGGTCTAGTTTGGTGTTGAAATTTTCTCAAGTATTTCTCGTGCTTGAAAGTCTATCAAGACTAGCTTTACTGCCCCTTGCAATCTATTTACTTGTAAAGGGCAACTCTAAAAAAATTCAACGGTAATCTCACATCGTCATTATCTAAAAAATAACTCTAAGCACACTGTACAAAAACAATGTGCTTTTTGTCTATCAAAAAATGTAAGCGTTTCCGATATAATTAACTTATCAAATAAAAAAGAGGTAGAAACCTAATGACAACAATGAATTTAACAAATGTGGATAAAGTATATCCAAATGCGAAAATCAAATCAGTTGAAAATTTCAACTTGGATGTTAAAGATAAAGAATTTATCGTTTTCGTTGGTCCTTCTGGTTGTGGTAAATCAACAACTCTCCGTATGATTGCAGGTCTTGAAGACATCACAGCTGGTGATTTCTCAATTGACGGTGTGCGTATGAATGATGTTGCGCCGAAAGACCGCGATATTGCCATGGTTTTCCAAAACTACGCCTTGTATCCACATATGACTGTGTTTGACAACATGGCATTTGGTCTGAAACTTCGTAAATACAAAAAAGAAGACATCAAGCAACGTGTTGAAGAGGCCGCAGGAATCCTTGGCTTGACTGAGCTCCTCGACCGTAAACCTGCCGATATGTCGGGTGGTCAACGTCAACGTGTTGCCATGGGACGTGCCATTGTCCGTGATGCCAAAGTGTTCCTCATGGACGAACCTTTGTCAAACTTGGATGCGAAACTTCGGGTGACAATGCGTGCTGAAATTGCTAAAATTCACCGTCGTATCGGGGCAACAACAATCTATGTAACCCATGACCAAACAGAGGCGATGACACTTGCTGACCGTATTGTTATCATGAGTTCAACTAAGAGTGCTGACGGAACAACGGGTCGTATCGAGCAAATTGGTGCGCCAAAAGAGCTTTACAATACACCTGCTAATAAATTCGTTGCTGGCTTTATTGGTAGCCCAGCTATGAACTTCTTTGAAGTAACAGTTGATGGTGCTTGCATTAAAAATGGTCAAGGGTTCGAGATTGCTATTCCAGAAGGGCAACAAAAACTTCTCAAACAAAACGGCTATGACGGTAAGAAAGTTTGGTTTGGTATCCGTCCTGAGGACATTTCAGCTGATGGTATCGTTCAAGATGTTTTCCCTAACCAAAATGTAAAAGCTGAAGTGGTTGTTTCTGAGCTTCTCGGTGCTGAAACAATGCTCCATTCTAAGGTTGGCGATGCTGAATTTATCGCTAAAGTGGATGCGCGTGACTTCCACAAACCAGGTGAAACAGTTGATTTGACGTTCAATGTGAATAAAGGACATTTCTTTGACTTTGAAACTGAGCAACGTATCATTGGTTAATATGATATAGAAAAACGTTATCATGAAGATAGCGTTTTTTGATATGTTTTTTATACTTTTCTTTATTTTAAGTGTCAGTTTGCTTGCTTTTGTCTTTGTTGCGGTGTTTGTAAAAAAGAAAAAATTACTTCTAACTTTAGGAACAGTAGTATTCCTTTTTCCTTTGATTTTTGGAGGAGTATATCTAGTAGAGAACCTCCCTTCGCTACAAATTGCCATTTTGAGTGATTCTCTGAAAATTAAAGCACTTAATGCGTATGCTTCAAAAGATACGCCTATCAAAATTGCTGGCTTGCTTGTCGGTAAAAGTTCGTATCAAGAAACGCTTGATGTGTTTGGAAATAATTTTAGGCGACATTACTTTTGTGTGATACTTATGAGAAAAGAATTGTCTATGCTGATTCTAAAAATAAAATTAAGTTGACATCATAATAATAACATTTTACAGCAAGTTTATTTTGAGAAAATATAACTCTTGAATGATTAGCGCAATTTTTACTTTACTTAATACCAGTCAAAAATAATCAAAATTTTTTGAAGAAATTTGAATAATTATTCATTTTTTATGGTACAATATAAACAAATAAGAATTTCAGAAAGTGAACAATTATGAGTTTTGAATTTGTAGGCAAATTTTTGCCATATTTTAACGACGGTTTGATTATTACCTTGATGATTTCAGCTTGTGTCGTTTTGATTGGCACGCTTTTGGGAACCCTAATCGCCCTTGCCAAATTATCGAAAATCCACGTTTTGCGCTGGCTTGCCAATATCTATATCGAGATTTTCCGTGGCACACCCATGTTGGTGCAAATCATGATTGGCTTTCAATTGCTCGGAAAAATTCCCTTGCCAGAATTTCAGCTTGGCATTTTGACAGAAGATTTGTCGCGTCTTGTTCCTGGTATCATTGTGCTTTCCATGAACTCGGGTGCTTACGTTGCGGAAATCGTGCGTGGTGGGATTAACGCTGTGCCAAAAGGTCAGACCGAGGCCGCTTATTCCCTCGGCATTCGCCCGACTGCGACCATGTTCAAAGTCATCTTGCCTCAAGCCATTCGTAACATTTTGCCCGCTTTGGGTAATGAATTTGTGACGATTATCAAAGACAGCTCGCTTTTAGCGACGATTGGCGTTATGGAGCTGTATAATGGTGCCCAGACCACGAGTTCAACGACTTATCAAAGTTTATCGCCATGGCTTTTAGTCGCTGTCTATTATTTTGTGGTAACCTTTATCACAAGCCGTCTCATCAACTTACTTGAGAAAAAACTTGGGAAAGGATATACCAAATAATGCACGTAGAAAATTTGATTGACATTAAAAATTTACATAAATATTTCGGAGAAAACGAAGTCTTAAAAGGTTTGGATATTCAAATCAAAAAAGGTGAAGTGGTCGTGATGATTGGCCCATCTGGCTCAGGCAAATCAACTTTTCTGCGGACTATGAATTTACTTGAAACACCAACCAAAGGCGAAGTTTATTTTGAAGGGACAAATATTGCCGATAAATCGGTTGATGTGTTCAAACATCGTGAGAAAATGGGCATGGTTTTCCAACAATTTAATCTCTTTCCCAATATGACAGTGCTTGATAATCTGACTTTAGCGCCGACAAATACTGGTAAATTGTCAAAAGATGAGGCAGTTAAAATCGCCACAGAGCTATTAACAAAAGTGGGCTTGGCAGACAAGGCAACCGCCTATCCGCAGAGCTTGTCAGGCGGTCAACAACAGCGTGTGGCAATCGCCCGCGCTCTTGCCATGAACCCAGACGTGATGCTGTTTGATGAGCCAACCTCGGCGCTTGATCCCGAAATGGTCGGCGAAGTTTTAAATGTCATGCAGGACTTGGCAAAAGACGGCATGACCATGGTTATCGTGACACACGAAATGGGTTTTGCTAAGGAAGTTGCCGACCGTGTGATTTTCATGGCGGACGGCAAAATCGTCGAAACAGGCACGCCCAAAGCCGTCTTTGACACCCCAAAAGAAAAGCGAACGCAAGAATTTCTCGCACAAATTTTATAAAAACTCTCAAAAGCGCTTTTATCGGCGCTTTTGTGGTATAATGGTAACTGACTAATATGAGGTAGCAAATAATGGATTATAAACAAATAAATGATAAAACGATAAAAATTTCTCTAACTTTCGATGATTTGAAGGAACATAATGTCAAAATGAGTGACTTTTTGGTCAATCAAGGCATGGTTGAAAAACTTTTTTATGAGCTGATTAGCGAGCTTGATATTGAGGACAAATTCGCCAATACAGGTATGATGACTTTCCAAGTTCGACCGCACCCAAAGGGGGTTGATTTGCTGGTTACAGAAGAGTTCAACATGGATAATATGCCATTTTCTGAGGATGCTGAGGGCTTACAGGAGATGATGAACGAGGCGATGGGGCAAATGGGCGATATGGCTAATATGATTGAATCGCTCCAAGCTAGGCCTAACTTTGATCTGATGGATAGTAATTCAGATTATGTGTATTTCATTCTAAAATTCAACAAGATTTCTGAGGCTGTCAAAATGAGTCAGGCTGTGATTGATGATGTCGAAGAATCTGAATTGTTTGAGTTTGATGGTAAATTTTATCTGACGATTTTGGATAATCAAAAGCGTAAAGGAGCAAGAGAAGTCAGTATTTTACGTACTCGTATGCTAGAATATGGCGCGTCATCAGATTTTTCACGAGAAACCTTGTTAGAACATGGTGTCAGTATTTTTCGAGAGCATGCCTTGGAGAATTTACAACGAATTTAAAAATATCTCGGATTTCAATTGGAAATCCGAGATATTTTGAATAGAATGCTAGCATTATTTTGCGGATAATTTACTGAAAATAGGTAAACTTATACGTGTGTGAACATTTACAACATTAGTACGACCTTTATTTGACACAAACAATCAAAATTGTCAAAAAGTTTGGTATAACGGAAGTAATTAAATAAAAAATAGGAAATATAGGAAAAATATGACATTAGAACAAGACATCAACAAACGCCGTACTTTTGCGATTATCAGTCACCCAGATGCTGGGAAAACGACGATTACTGAGCAATTGCTTTATTTTGGTGGCGAAATCCGTGAGGCAGGAACGGTCAAGGCGAAAAAATCAGGGCATTTTGCTAAGTCCGACTGGATGGATATTGAAAAACAACGTGGCATTTCTGTGACCTCATCAGTTATGCAGTTCGATTATGCCGGCAAGCGTGTTAATATTCTCGATACACCTGGGCATGAGGACTTTTCTGAGGACACTTATCGAACTTTGATGGCGGTTGATGCGGCGGTCATGGTCATTGACAGTGCCAAGGGGATAGAGGCGCAGACGAAAAAACTTTTTCAAGTTGTCAAGCAGCGCGGCATTCCCGTCTTTACTTTCATTAACAAACTTGACCGTGATGGGCGCGAACCCTTGGAGTTGCTGGCTGAGCTTGAGGAAGTGCTTGGCATTTTGTCAACGCCGATGAACTGGCCGATTGGTATGGGCAAAAACTTTGAGGGGCTGTATGATATGACCAACAAACGTTTGGAGCTCTACAAGGGCGACGAGCGCTTTGTCGATTTTGAGCAAGGCGACCAAGTTTTCGCAAAAAATCCTTTTTATCAGCAGGCTTTGGGCGATATTGAGCTGATGACCGAAGCGGGCAATCCTTTTGATGCTGAGGCTGTGTTAAATGGTAATCTAACACCCGTCTTTTTCGGTTCGGCTTTGACAAACTTTGGCGTTCAGACCTTTCTTGACGCATTTTTGGCATACGCACCAGAACCTCAAGGACACAAAACAACGGTAGAAAACATCACAGTTGAGCCGACAGCGCCAGATTTTTCAGGCTTTGTTTTCAAAATTCAAGCCAACATGGATCCGCGACACCGTGATAGAATTGCCTTTGTACGAATTGTCTCTGGCGAATTTGAGCGTGGCATGTCGGTCAATTTGGCGCGAACAGGTAAAGCGGTCAAACTCTCAAATGTCACACAATTTATGGCAGAAAGTCGTGAAAATGTGACGACTGCTGTGGCTGGCGATATTATCGGTGTTTATGACACAGGGACTTATCAAGTCGGCGATACGCTAAATTCTGGCAAAAATAAATTTACTTTTGAACCTTTACCGACTTTTACACCCGAACTTTTCATGAAAGTGTCAGCAAAAAATGTCATGAAACAAAAATCTTTCCATAAAGGCATTGAACAACTGGTACAAGAGGGCGCAATTCAACTTTATCAGAATTATCAAACAGGCGAGTATATGCTTGGCGCAGTTGGGCAGTTGCAGTTTGAAGTCTTTCAACACCGCATGATTGGCGAGTACAATGCCGAAGTCGTCATGACCCCTATGGGAAGTAAGACTGTGCGGTGGATAAAGCCAGAACAGTTGGACGAGCGCATGTCAAGTTCACGCAATATTTTAGCCAAAGACCGCTTTGACAATCCCTTGTTCCTGTTTGAAAATCAATTCGCTGAGCGCTGGTTTGCGGATAAATATCCAGATGTTGCCTTGAGTGATACGCCTTTTGTTACAGCATAATGGAGAAATTAACGAAAGAGAATAGTTAAGAATGAATATATGTAAAGCACCAGCTTGCAATAAGAAAACGATAACGCCAAAAGCACCATTTTGTAAATCTCACGAAAAAATTATGAAAAAATTAGTGGAGAAAGCAGGAGAAATTGCTCTTGAGGTAGTCCTAGTAGGAATAGATGTTTGGGGGGAGCATTTAAAGAGAAAAATTGCCAATCAATCACGTAAAAAACGATAATTACTTCTAAACATTGTGATAGGGATTTGATGAACGTTGTTATTTTTCATAATAAAAATATTTTATAAAATAAATAGGAGGATTTATGAAGAAGAAAATTAAAAAAATATTGGCAGTTGTGGTTGCTGTCAGCGGTTTTGCAACTTTTGGTTGTTCAAATGATGTTAGTGAAGTCCAGACAGACTCGGTTAATCAGATTGCAAGTATTGAAAAACCGTGAAAACGCATTCTTAAATGAAACGCTATCATTTTCATAAAAATTATGCTATACTTAATAAGTTGTCCGATTGGGGCAACCGTCACTCATGGAGTATTTGGACATAATATTTAGCGTTTTGAGCTTGTTTGCTTGAAATGTAGAGAAGTTTTTTTGAATTAGGATAACTTATATTTTGACATAAAAACTAGAAAAAATAACCGAAAACTCCATATCTATTGAATGGAGAAACATTTGAAATTTACAGAACTTGGTTTGTCGCAAGACATCCTTTCAGCCGTTGTTAAGGCTGGTTACGAAACACCGACACCGATTCAAGAACAGACGATTATGCTTGCCCTTGATGGCAAGGACGTGATTGGTCAAGCTCAGACAGGGACTGGTAAAACAGCGGCTTTTGGTCTGCCGACTCTTGATAAAATCAACGTTAATGGCGGTCTGCAAGCATTAGTCATCGCACCAACGCGTGAACTTGCTGTGCAATCACAAGAAGAACTTTTCCGTTTTGGGCGCGATAAGGGCATTAAGGTGCGCTCAGTTTATGGTGGTGCGAGCATTGAAAAGCAAATCAATGCGCTCAAATCTGGTGCGCATGTTGTTGTTGGCACGCCTGGTCGAATGGTTGACTTGATTAAGCGCCGTGCGCTGAAACTTGGCGACATCGAAACCTTGATTCTTGATGAGGCAGATGAGATGCTCAATATGGGCTTTATTGATGACCTTGAGTTTATCATCAAAGCGACACCTGCTGAGCGCCAAACGCTCCTGTTTTCAGCGACAATGCCTGATCCGATTAAGAAAATTGGCGTGAAGTTCATGAAAAATCCTGAGCATATCAAGATTGTTTCCAAGGAAATGACGTCTGACTTGATCGATCAGTACTATATCAAAACGAAGGAATTTGAGAAATTTGACGTTTTGACACGTCTGATTGATGTGCAACATCCTGAGCTTGCGATTATCTTTGGGCGGACAAAGCGCCGTGTTGATGAGATAACGCGTGGTCTTAAACTCCTCGGCTATCGTGCTGAGGGCATTCACGGTGATTTGGCACAACAAAAACGTCTGGCTGTTTTGCGTGATTTTAAAAATGATAATCTTGATATTTTGATTGCGACTGACGTTGCGGCGCGTGGGCTTGATATTTCTGGTGTGACCCACGTTTATAACTACGACATTACCCAAGACCAAGAAAGTTATGTTCACCGTATTGGGCGGACTGGTCGTGCTGGTAAGTCTGGGTTGTCCATTACTTTCGTTTCAAATAATGAAATGGGTTACTTGCGTGCGATTGAGCGATTGACCAAAAAAGAGATGAAAGGCATGAAACCGCCGACACGCGAGGAGGCTTACCAAGCCAGTCTTGCGGTTGCTTTTGACGAAATCAAGCGTGATTTGACAGACGAGAAATTGGCGAAGAAATTAGTCAAATTTGATGCAGATGCTGAGCGTTTGCTTGCGGAATACGATGCCAAACTCTTGGTGTCTCTCCTTTTGCAAGCTAAGGTTAATGACCCTGATACGCGTCCGAAAGTTGACATTGCGGCTGAAAAACCTTTGCCATTTAACGGCGAAGGCGGTGGACGTGGTGGCAATCGTGGCGGTGGTCGCGGTGGCAATAATCGTGGCGGTCGTGATCGTCGTGGTGGCTTTAACCGTGACAAACGTGGCGGTCGTGATCGTGATGATCGCAACAAGAAAGATTACTACAAAAAAGATAAACAAAAAGTTCATCCTAAAGCGACTGAGAAGAAACCTGGTTTCGTGATTCGGAATAAGGGGGATAAGTAAGTTGTAATAAAAAATCAGTGATTTTTAAAATGAATTGCTGATTTTTTATTTTACTCAAAAAACAAGGTCAAGTCTACACGCCGTCAAATCTTGTTAATTTGATGTTAGATACAATTGGCTATGTTTCTGGAAAAATATTGAAGAAACATATTATTGATAATTCTTGCGGTAATGGCACTTTTCTGCAAGAAATTGTGAAGAGCTATATTGAAGAGGCAAGAAGTAAGAAAATATCGGAGATTGAAATTAGGGCTGACCTTGGGAAATATGTACATGGCATTGAAATTGATGAACTTGAATATGGAAAATGCAGGTGTTTTAAATGACTGTGAAAACTTTATTAGTAAAGTAATTTATGGTATTTTATCAGTATAAAAAATTAGAAATTAGTCAGCAGCCCCAACTATGCTGATTTTTTGCTATAATAGAAGTAACACACAGAAAAATAGGAAAAATATGACATTCAAATCAGGGTTCGTTTCAATTATCGGTCGCCCAAACGTTGGCAAATCAACGTTACTCAATCACGTTATGGGGCAAAAAATCGCGATTATGAGCGATAAAGCGCAAACAACGCGCAATAAAATTCAAGGGATTTACACAACGAAAACTGAGCAAATCGTTTTCATTGATACACCTGGCATTCACAAACCGCACAATGCTTTGGGTGATTATATGGTTGAATCTGCTTATTCGACCTTGCGTGAAGTGGACACAGTGCTGTTTATGGTGCCAGCTGATGAACCGCGTGGTAAGGGCGATAACATGATTATCGAGCGGCTTAAACAGGCAAAAGTACCGGTCATTTTGCTGGTCAATAAAATCGACAAAGTTCATCCCGATCAATTGTTGGCGCAAATTGATGATTTCCGCACGCAGATGGCTTTCAAGGAAGTTGTGCCGATTTCGGCGCTTGAGGGTAATAACACGGATAAATTGCTTGAAATTCTTAAAAGCAATCTCGAAGAAGGGTTCCAATATTTCCCAGATGACATGATTACCGATCATCCAGAACGCTTTTTAGTTGGCGAAATGATTCGTGAAAAAGTGCTGATTTTGACACGTGAAGAAGTGCCGCACTCGATTGCTGTGACGGTTGATTCGATGAAACGTGACGAGGAGACAGGCAAGATTCATATCATGGCAACGATTTATGTTGAAAGAAAGAGCCAAAAGGGGATTATTCTCGGCAAAGGTGGTGATATGATTCGCAAGGTCGGTAAAATGGCACGTCGTGATATTGAACTTATGCTTGGCGACAAAGTTTACCTCGAAACATGGGTTAAAATCAAGTCAAATTGGCGCGATAAAAAGATTGATATTCAAGAAATGGGTTATCGCAAGGACGATTATTAATGGAAAACGCAGAATTTATAGAAGAAGAGATTTCAAATTCGCAAAATCAGCAAGATAAGATGTTGGCTGGTACTTTTTGGATGACGGCGGGTGATTTTCTGTCGAAAATTTTGGGTGCGATTTATATCATTCCGTGGTATGCGTGGATGGGCAGTCATGCTGACCAAGCCAACGCCCTATTTTCCATGGGTTACAATGTCTACGCCCTCTTTCTCTTGATTTCAACGGCTGGCATTCCAGTCGCTATTTCTCGTGAGGTGGCACATTACAATGCCCTTCGTGACTACAATATGTCTTATCGTTTGGTTCGGCAAATGCTAGTGTTCATGGCGATTCTCGGTGTTTTTTTTGCGGGAGTTATGTATTTGCTCGCTCCATTTTTTGCAACGCTCTCAGGCGGTGGAAAAGACCTGATTCCCGTCATGAAAAGTCTGTCTTTAGCAGTTTTGATTTTTCCGTCAATGTCGGTCATTCGTGGCTATTTTCAAGGTCTCAGCAGTATGAAACCATACGCCCTCAGTCAGCTTATGGAGCAACTTGTCCGCGTGATTTGGATGCTTGTGACGGCTTTTACAATCATGAAAGTTGGCTCAGGCGATTGGGTAAAAGCAGTTACACAGTCAACGACTGCAGCTTTTATAGGCATGATAGCAAGTCTTGCTGTTCTGATTTGGTCTTTGATGAAACAAGGCGATATTGCGAAAATCGCAAATCCTGGTCAATCTCATCATCAGATTGATGCTGTCAAACTCCTCACGCAGACTTTGACACAGGCAATTCCTTTTATCGTGATAGGCTCAGCCATCCAGATTTTTAAGCTCATTGACCAGTCGACTTTTCCGCACGTCATGAAATTGCTTGCTAACTATACGGATGCACAACTCATGGTATTTTTCTCATATTTTTCGGCAAATACGGACAAATTGACGATGGTCTTGATTGGTGTTGCGACAACGCTTGGTGGTGTCAGTATTCCGCTTGTTACTTCGGCTTATGTTAAGGGCGAAAAAAATGAAACAGCGCATTTGATTTCTTATAGTATTCAGCTATTTTCAGTCTTTATGATTCCCGCAGTTGTTGGTATGAGTCTCTTGGCACGCGAAATTTACACGATTTTCTATGTTTCGCCAAGCCAGCTCCAGCTTAATCTCTTCATCTTTGCCTTTTTGCAGAGCTTTCTGTTAGCAGCCTATGCCATGTTGTCGCCGATGCTCCAAGCCCTGCACCATAGTCGCACAGCAATGAAATACTTCGCCATTGCCTTGGGTCTCAAACTCTTACTTCAAGTGCCAGCGATTTATTTCTATGAATCATACGGGCCGATGATTGCGACAACCGTCTCCTTTGCGCTAGGTGTCTACCTATTTTTGCGCAAAATACAGCGCGTATCGCGATTCTCAACCAAAGTCACTATCCGCGGTGTGCTAGGCATTTTGTTCATGACTTTACTCATGTCGCTCGTTGTTGTCCTTGTCAAATGGTTCATGCCTAATAATGTCGTGCTAAAAACCGTCGCAGCGGGAGGCATGGGATTCTCTATTTACTTGATTCTAGTAGCAAAACTAGGTTATCTGGAAAAATTATTAGGGGAAAAAGGCACAAGCTTACGGCGGAAATTACATATTTAATGAGAGGTATATGATGGGAAAATATCAATTAGATTATAAAGGACAGGTTTCTGTTCAAAAATTTCACGAAAAAAATTCGACTGGTCAGTCAGATAAACAACTGAAACTTCAACAAATAAAGGCACAATATCTTGATAAAAAGAAATCGGATAAGAAAGTATGAATAATCCCAAACCGCAAGAATGGCGTTCACAAGATTTGTCAATGGGATATATTGCCGATTATAAGCCCTTGAATTTCGTTGACGGTGAAGGGGTTAGAAATTCACTTTATGTGAGTGGTTGCCCTTTTCATTGTGAGGGGTGTTACAATGAGGCGACTTGGAATTTCAGGTTTGGTAGGCCCTATACGACTGAATTGGAAACGAAAATTATGGCAGATATGGCGCTCTCTTATGTGCAAGGCTTGACTTTGCTAGGTGGCGAGCCATTTTTAAATACAGGTGTTGTCTTACCTCTAGTTAAGCGAATCCGAGCTGAATTGCCTGAAAAAGATATTTGGTCATGGACAGGCTATACTTGGGAAGAGCTGATGTTGGAAACGCCTGATAAACTGGAATTGTTACGCAATATTGACATTTTAGTTGACGGTCGCTTTGACTTGAGCAAGAAAAATCTGCTCTTACAATTTCGTGGTTCAGCCAATCAGCGTATAATTGATGTGCAAAAATCGTTGAAAACTGGCGAAGTTATCATCTGGGATAAGCTCAATGACGGGAAAAATACGGTTGAGCAATTTCATAAAGAAAAGTTGATTTAAAGAGAAGTGTCTAAATAACTATAAAAGGCTCTTTGTCAAATCGTGTGGGAAACTCCTTTCCCCTATAAAGCAAGTAACTGATTAGTTGCTTGTTTTTTAATTTGTTAAGGTTTTATTCATGAGTAGGATCCGTTTCTTAAAGTTTTTAAACCT
>NZ_BLLI01000059.1 GCF_011170085.1 Pseudolactococcus hodotermopsidis
ACTTGATAACACGATACTTTTTCAATTCATTCACAGTGAGTAATATCCTTTTCATAAGTATTAGTTTAACATTTGGGACATTTTATGTTTCGACCTACTTAGGACATTATCACTTTCGAATGATAAAGCGAATTAGTATTAAATATAACCCTTGAAAAATTGCTCAAAAAAGGGTAAAATAAAGTAAATTACTTGTACGTGAAAGATGTAACAATTCGTACAAAACACCTTCAAAATTAGCAGATTCATGATTTTGTGAATTTTTTGAATTTTGATATTTAATTAAGGAGAAAATATGGCACACATTAAATTTGATTACAAAACGGCTTTGCCTTTTGTTGCACAACATGAGTTTGACTATATGCAACCCGCTGTAACTGCTTTTGACAAAGCATTGCGTGAAGGCACTGGTCAAGGTTCTGATTTTACAGGTTGGATTGACTTGCCAAAAGATTACGATAAGGCAGAGTTTGACCGTATTCTCAAGTCAGCTGAAAAAATCAAATCTGATAGCGATGTGCTTATTGTGATTGGTATTGGTGGCTCATATCTGGGTGCGCGTGCAGCGATTGATTTCCTTAACAGTTCATTTGTCAATCTTGATACGAAAGAAAAACGTCAAGCGCCACAAATTTTGTATGCAGGTAACTCAATTTCTTCTACTTATTTGGCACAATTAGTTGATTATGTTGCAGATAAAGACTTTTCTGTCAATGTTATTTCAAAATCAGGTACAACGACTGAACCTGCTATCGCCTTCCGCATTTTTAAGGAAATGCTTATTAAAAAATATGGTAAAGATGAAGCAAACGGTCGTATTTATGCGACAACGGATAAAAAAGTCGGCGCTGTCAAAGTACAAGCAGATGAAGAAGGATGGGAAACTTTTGTTGTGCCTGATGCTGTCGGCGGTCGTTTTACTGTTTTGACACCCGTTGGTCTCTTGCCAATTGCAGCTAGTGGTGCTGACATCCAAGCGCTTATGAATGGTGCGGCCGCAGCGCGTGAAGCCTATGCAACAGCTGATTTGAAAGAAAACGAGGCTTATCAATACGCGGTTTTGCGTAACATTCTTTATCGTAAAGGTAAAAGTATTGAAATTCTTGCCAATTATGAACCGTCATTGCAATATTTCAGCGAATGGTGGAAACAGTTGGCAGGCGAATCTGAGGGGAAAGATTACAAGGGAATTTATCCAACATCAGCTAATTTCTCAACAGATTTGCACTCAATTGGTCAATCTATCCAAGAGGGGAGCCGAAACATTTTTGAAACGGTTATCAAGGTTGAAGCGCCTAAACTTAACATCAATATTCCGGCAGAAGCTGAAGATTTGGATGGTCTAGGCTACCTTGAAGGCAAGGACGTTGATTTTGTCAATACCAAGGCTTTTCAAGGTGTTCTCCTTGCGCATACTGACGGTGGTGTGCCAAACTCAGTTGTGACGATTCCACGTCAAGACGAGTTTACGCTCGGCTACCTTATCTATTTCTTTGAGATTGCGATTGGTCTTTCAGGTTATCTCAATGGTGTCAATCCATTTGACCAACCAGGTGTTGAGGCTTACAAGAAAAATATGTTCGCTTTGCTCGGTAAACCAGGCTTTGAAGATCTCGGAGCTGAGTTGAATGCACGTTTGTAACATGTAGGCAACTAAACGTGGCTTAGCCGTTGGTTAAAATTGACGAAAAATAACTTAAAACAAATATAATAAGTCGTTTGAGTTCATTCTCAGGCGATTTTTTATTATAATAGTATCAAAGAAGAAATGGAGAAGTTAAAATGATTATTACAAGACACAATGACATTTTTGATGACATCACACCGCTGACAGCAGGGCAAGCACCTGATTTTACATTGCTTGATCAAAATAAAACAGAGGTCACTTTGTCAAAATTACCTGACCCAATTATTATCAGTGTTTTTCCTGATATTAATACGCGTGTGTGTTCTTTGCAAACGCGTCGTTTCAATGCTGAGGCTGCTCAAAACAAAGCGATTTCTTTCTTATCAATCTCAAATAACACGCATGAGGAGCAAGCCAATTGGTGTGCAGCTGAGGGTGTTGACATGACTGTTCTTTCGGATAATGATAACGTTTTTGGTAAGGCTTACGGTCTTGTCATGACACAGGCTAATCTTCTTGCGCGTAGCGTTTATGTGGTCAAAAATGGTCAGATTGTTTACTCAGAAATCTTGACTGAGATGACTGATGAACCCAATTATGAAGAGGCTTTAAAAGTTGCGACTGACAATTAAGAAAAAACGTGTCGATTTTATCATAAAGTCGACGCGTTTTTATTTTTGAAATATTTATTTGCTAACAAGAATTTTTGTTATTTGTCTTGCTTGGCAATACCAATTTGTGTGTCTGCGCCAAATGCTAGTGACGGCAAAATTTTCCTCATGCTCGAAATAGTTGTAGGTCACAGCGAATGTTTTTTTTGAAATGCGCTCAGGCTTGTAATTTGCAATTGCTAGGTGTTGATGGTGTTCTGATAATTTCTGTGTTCTGCTAATTTCAACACCGTCGGCACGAATTTCTGTGAAATTTTTGGCAAGTAAGTGGCTGTTTGTGTTGTTTAGTACTTGTTCTTCTAGCCCTAAAATATGGAGTGCTAAACTCGCATCACGTTCTTCGTCAGGTAAAATGGCTGGTTCAACATGCACATCAACATCAAAGACTTCGCAATCATTTTTTAAAGTGTTTTCAATCACTTCCGTTGCTGCGTGACTCTCGAAAACGGAGAGGTCTGGCGACATTTCTATAACGACGTCAAGGAAAGTGTTGCTACCATAGGAGCGCCCGCGGATGAACTTGACGGCAACTACCTTATCAATCTGTGCGATAATGGCGGAATACTCGGCGATTTTTTCCTCATCAAAACCGTCAGACAGGCTGAAAACAGACTCAGCGAAGATGTCGTAGGCGGTTTTGAAGATAAAAATGGTAATGATAATTGCCATGAGGCGGTCGATAATCGTCAGATTAAAACTGGCTGCGAAGATGGCAATTGAGGTTGCAATTGAGGTCACAGCATCAGATAGATTGTCTTTTGCGGCGCTCATAAGGGCGGAACTTTTCGCTTTGGTCGCGAGATTTCGATTGTAAAAATAAATTAAAATCATGATACTGGCAGAAAAAATGCCGACAGCCGAGCCGATTAGATCAACCTCGGTTTGCTTATTTTCGATAATAGCGGTCACGGTGTCTTTAAGAACGAAAAAGCCGACAACGAACATGATAAAGCTAGTAACGAGAGAGGCAACGGACTCAACTTTCCAATGACCGTAAGTATGGTCGTCGTCAGCAGGGCGACGGGCGATTTTTAGCCCAATTAAAACGGCGATATTGCCCATAATATCGGTAACATTATTGAAACCGTCAGCACGTAAACTCTCAGAATGGGTCATTGTGGCAACTATGATTTTGATGAGGGACAAGATGACGTATGCCCAAATACTCAGCAACGCCCCACGTTCCGCTAATTTCAGGTCTTGATAACGTGAATTTTTCATCTTTCTATTATATACTTTATCGCGTGTAAAAGCAAAATTTACTTTGGGAGGCGCTGATTATTAAAGACGGTGTTGTGATTAAAGAAGGTAACCACAACGACCTGCTCCAAGTACCGAATGGCTTTTATGCTGAGCTTTATCACAATCAGTTTGTTTTTGAATAAAGATACTCGTTTAAGGACAGTTCCAAAGACTCATTTATTTTTTATAACAAATGAGTTTAAATGATCGAAATAGGATGATAAAAACAGTTTTCTTAATCTCAAAACTCATAGTGTCAAATACAATTTTTTATGGTAAAATAGATAAGCATGAATTTGACATTTAAGAATTGGATTTTATAATAAGTATGAGAAAAATAGTAATCAATGGTGGTAGGCGAATTTCGGGTGAAGTCACGATTTCTGGTGCTAAAAACTCAGTTGTGGCGCTGATTCCTGCGACGATTTTAGCGGATGATGTCGTGACTTTGGAAGGTGTGCCAGATATTTCTGATGTGGTGAGTTTACTTGAGATTTTGGAACTCATGGGTGCAAAAGTTAGTCGTGAGATAGCAAAAGGTAAGGTTATGATTGACCCACGTGGTGTTGTCTCTAAACCTTTGCCTTATGGCAAGATAAATTCCTTGCGTGCTTCTTATTATTTCAACGGGTCTTTGCTCGGCAAATTTGGTGAAGCAACGGTTGGTTTGCCAGGTGGTTGTGATCTTGGACCACGTCCGATTGATCTTCACATCAAAGCTTTTGAGGCGCTTGGTGCGCGTATGATTTTCAAGGAAAATGCCATGCACTTGACGACGGACAACGACTCACTCCATGGGACAACGATTTACATGGATATGGTGTCTGTCGGGGCGACGATTAACACCATGCTAGCTGCGGTCAAGGCTGAGGGTCGGACGATTATTGAAAATGCCGCACGCGAGCCAGAGATTATTGATGTGGCGACCTTGCTCAATAACATGGGTGCTAAAGTTCGTGGTGCTGGGACGGATGTCATCCGCATTGACGGTGTGAAAAAACTTGGTGGTGCGCGCCATACGGTCATTCCAGATCGGATTGAGGCGGGGACGTATCTCAGCCTTGCTGCCGCATTTGGCGACGGCGTCGTCGTTAATAACGTCATTTACGAGCATTTGGAGTCTTTTATTGCCAAACTTGAGGAAATGGGTGTTCGGATGATTATTCGTGATGACTCTATCGAAGTTCTGAAATCAGATAACTTACGTGCCGTGACCATTAAAACCGTCCCTTATCCAGGTTTTGCGACTGATTTGCAACAGCCGATTACACCTCTACTTCTCATGACAAATGGTCGTGGCAAGGTTATTGACACCATTTACGAAAAACGGGTCAATCATGCCGCTGAATTGTCACGTATGGGTGCCAATATCTTGGCGGGTAATGGTGAAATTAACTATCATGCGCCAAATGATTTGCATGGTGCAGAAGTTATGGCAACTGATTTGAGAGCCGGTGCGGCGCTTGTTAATGCGGGTATCATTGCAAATGGTGAAACCAAGATTTCAAATGTCGAGTTCATTTTGCGTGGCTATGACAATATTATCGAGAAAATGACAGCACTTGGTGTTGATATTAAATTAGTTGATGAAAAGTGATTTTTAGGGCTGTCAAGCGAAATTGAAAATGTCCCCAAAAAAGTCTAAACATGAGCTACGTTTTTCTAAAGCAAAATTTGCTTTTAGATTCCATTTTTGATATGATTGAGTTATGATTTATGCTGAATTTTCAGCTTGATATTCCAGAAGCGTCTTACCGATTCTTCTGAGATACTTTTCGAAAGATGCAAGTTTCCACGGGTGTGACTGTTGGGGAATATACTTGCGTTTTTCTTTTTTGCCTTCTTTGGGTTGATCAAATTCTTCTGAGTAAATTTCATGTGTTAGTAACATTCTTGAGCTATAAATTTTGTCCTCGATATTGATATAAATATTACCGTCAAAGGCTTCTATAACAAGTGCCTTAGATTTTTTAGTAAAGTACATTTCCTTGTCTCCTTTAATTGGTAAGTAGAAGTGATTGTTATAACGGATGTGGTGGCCACTGTCAACGACACGTTTCGCCACGCGAGCTAGCAGTAAATTAATCGTAGAATCTGAAGGGGCCTGTTCAAAAACGGTCTCTTTTGTTTTATTGCCAAACTTTTGGTTGAACTGTCTGACCCATTTGTTTAGAAAGTCATTAGCGTCTTCAATTGTTGTAATTCCAGCTCTTTGTAGGTCAATCGGTAATCTTGACTGTAAAGTCCCATTTAAACGTTCTACTCGTCCTTTAGCTTGAGGTATGGACGAGGTTTTGACCTCAATCCCTAACTGATGACAAGCAAAGCCAAACTGTGTTAAAGTATCGTCTTCCATTTTTTTCCTCGCTTTTGCATGATACTCGAAAACCGTTCTCTTATCAGTCAAGAAAGTGACAGGGATGCCATGTTTAGTTAAGATTTGATGTAAGACATGATAATATCCTTTGAGTGTCTCTTGTGTATCAAAATAAGCGCCTACGATGTTTCCAGAGGCATCATCAATTGCGACATGTAGATGTGTGATTTGTCCACCAAACCATTGATAAGAGCTAGCGTCCATTTGTATTAATTCCCCACTGTATTTCTTTCTCGGCCTGCTTGGATGTGCTTTTTCGACTACTTCTAATCTTTCTTCTGCTTTGTGAAGTAGTGCAGTTTCTTGTGTCTGACTTTCTTTTTTCTTTCGTAGCGCCTTGATTCTTCTTCTCGTTTTCCTTTGGGACTTTGGAGAGAGTAAGCCATCGCTATATATGATTGCCCGTATGGTTGTGTCAGAGTAATGAATGTCCTCAATTTCTGCTAGTATTTCAGTGAAATGTTTGATGTTTGGGGTTAGGTCTTGATAGGCTTTATAGTGTTTGATAATTTTTTCCTTGATTTCAAAGGAGATGGCGTGGGCAGGTCTCATGCCTCTATTGCCGTGTACAAAGGCTTGTTTCCCTTTTTCTTGATAAGCTTTTAGGAGGCGATTGACCTGTCTAAGAGACAGACCAAGCTCGACACTAGCACGTTGTTTCTTTTTCTTACCATCGTGTACTAACTTGATAACACGATACTTTTTCAATTCATTCACAGTGAGTAATATCCTTTTCATAAGTATTAGTTTAACATTTGGGACATTTTATGTTTCGACCTACTTAGGACATTATCACTTTCGAATGATATAAGTTGATGAAAAGTGATTTTTAGGGCTTGAAAATACTCGAAAACTTTGATAAAATAGACAAGTATTGATTACTTTGGACTGGCAAACAATCCAAGGCAGAAAGGAAATATCGAACATGAAAGCAGACATCCATCCTAAATATGGACCAGTAGTATTCTTGGATACGTCAACAGGTTTTAAATTTTTGAGTGGCTCTACAAAAGGCTCAAAAGAAACTGTTGAGTGGGAAGATGGCAACACTTACCCATTAATCCGTGTGGAAACATCATCAGATTCACACCCATTTTACACTGGTAAAGCTAAGTTCACACAAGCCGATGGCCGTGTGGATCGTTTCAACAAGAAATACGGCTTGTAAGCTATATTTCTTTGCGACGAGCGAGAAAGTAAAAAATATGGTTTATAAAAGTGTGTATAGTTGCACTTTTATAAACCATATTTTTCCTTATCAAAAACTTATTTCAAAATAACGCAAAGCTAAAAAAATTTGATATAATAGTGATAACGATTGAACTATACTCGTTTAGCTATAAAAAGATTGCGAAACTTTTGAGCTATTTTTGGTCAATTCTAGCCAACGGCTAAGCGGTAAAACTGCTAAGCTACTAAAGTAGCTACTTCAAAGCCATAGGCGTACAGGCGTACGGTGAGACTTGTCAACGACGAAGTGACAAAAAATAGCCAAAAGTGTTAGCTTTTTACAGCTAAACGAGTGTAAAACTAAGCAATTTCTTTTTTGACAAAGTTATCAGTGCTATTGGTGTACGCATTCAAGCACAAAAACAAGAAGAGGTTTGGTCAATCATTGAATCGTATCCCTATGCGTTTGCGACTCTTTTCTCAAAATGACAATCAATAGGAATACTTAAAAATGCCGATTAAAATTTTCAATCCGACTAGACTTACCAAGCGCCCATTTTTTCAGAAATTGATTGACTTTTTGGCTGTTCATGATGATGTTAATTTACGGCAAATTAAGGCTGAATTTTCAGATGAGAAAAATTTGGAGCGTCAAATAGAAGAATTTGTACAGGCTAATTTGGTGACACGTCTTGACAAACGTTATCGAAATAATTTTCCTATTTTTTCTGATAAAGATTTTAATTTATCAGATATAGTTACTACCGATAAACCTGCGATTTTGCAATACAATCTTCCTTTTTTTGTTGATTCGGCTAGTCAGCTTGTGACAAAGCTAGAAAATTCGCAGATTCAGCAAGTTTTAACTAATTCGACAAATGGTATTGCGCTACATTTTTCATCTAATTTTAAGCAGACAACGGATACTTTGGCAAATTATTTCAGTCATGTGGCTAATAATCAGCCTTTGTCAACTTTAGAAGCCGAGATTTTCCAACTTATCGGTGATGTTAATCCTGATTATGCGCTCAAATATGTGACGACCTTTCTCTTGAAATTTGCCAAAAAGGAGCTGGTTAAAAATAAAAAGCCAGATATTTTTATCAAAACCTTAGTACTTTATGGCTATCTTGAACAGGTTGATGAGGTCATGTTTCGGTCATGCTTGCGTTTTGATAATCCTAACTTTGAGACGATTAGTTTTGAGCAACCACACGAATTTATTGCCGCCCAACTCAGACAAAATGAGATAATTGCAAATTTTATGAAAATTTAAGAAAGAAGTGAGTATATGTCACAAAGAAATCAAACTTTATATCAAAAGGTTTATAATAGCTTGAAAACGGACTTGATTAACAGTAAGTACAAAGCAGGCAGTTTATTTCCAACAGAAAATGACCTTATGGCGACTTTCGATGTCAGTAAAATCACAGTGCGTAAGGCTGTTGATTTGCTTGTTGAGGCGGGGTATCTCTACAAACAAAGTGGTATGGGAACAAAAGTTATCAGCAATCAACCGATAAATGTTTTCAATAAAGCCAAAACATTTACAAAAATTTTGACGGATACGGGTGTTGTGGTCAAAAGTTCAGTTGTTTATGTTGGAAAATCAAAAGATATAGCTATAAATGAGAAATTTATGGCGACAAATGATATTTATGAAATTCATCGTGTATATGAGTTGGATGATGTGGCAAGTATCTTTGTTAAGCATTATTTTCCCTTAGAAAATCCTGAAATTTTGCCTGAAAAAGGCGATGCCCATTTTTCTTTTTATTCGTTTTTAGTTCAGCAAGGTCTGATTATTTTTGAAATTGAAGATGCTTTTATTGCGCGCAAAACGCCTGATTGGTTGCTTGAAGCTATGCCGAATATTTCGGATATTGCGCTTGAACGGGTTCGGACTGCCTATAATGTGCAAGGAAATGTCGTCGAATATACGATTTCGAGTTATGATTCTTTGAAAACACCATATGTGATTGATTATCAAGTTTAATATGAATATAAAAAACAATAGTCTATTTCAATTTGTCTATTGTTTTTTTATTGACTTTTAAACATTATAATGTTATGATGTATTCAGGAAGTGATTTCTGAAATTCATTCCAAATAGTTATTTTCGTTAAAATTAGCAATAGATTAAAAATTATTGAGGATAAAAATGTTTAGAAGACTAGGTGTGTCGATTTACCCGAACAACAGTATTTTTGAGGAAGATTTGGCTTATTTGACTTTTGCGAAAAGTCAAGGTTTTGAACGTGTTTTTATGTCAATGTTGGAAGTGACGGAGGGCAAGTCTGCTGTTTCGGATAAGTTTTCAAAGATTATCTCAACTGCTAAAAAACTTGATTATGAAGTGATTTTGGATATTGCGCCCAATATTTTTGATGAACTTGGCATGTCATATGATGATTTGCGTTTTTTCGCTGACTTGGGTGCAGATGGTTTGCGCTTGGATATTGGTTTTGATGGCAATAAAGAGGCAATGTTGTCTTTCAATCCGTATGGTTTAATTATTGAGCTTAACATGTCAAATGACGTGGCATATTTGGACAATATTTTGACCTATGAGGCAAATAAACCGTTTATTTATGGCTGTCACAATTTTTATCCGCAAGAAGGGAGTGCTTTACCATTAGTATTTTTCGAGTCATGTTCAGAACGTTTTAGAAAATATGGTATTAGAACCGCAGCTTTCATTTCCAGTCAAGTGGCGACAAATGGGCCTTGGAATATCAATGATGGGTTACCAACACTTGAAATGCACCGTCATTTACCGATTGAAGTGCAAGCTAAGCATCTATTTGCAACGGGTTTGATTGATGATGTGATTATTGGAAATGCCTATGCTAGTGAAGATGAATTGATTGCCTTGGGGCAGCTTAATCGTTATCAACTTGAGTTTTCGGTTGATTTTCTGCCAAATGTTAATCCTATTGAGCGAGATATTGTGTGCCATAATCAGCATTTTCGACGTGGAGATATAACTGAACAAATGATTCGTTCAACACAGGTTCGCAAGGTCTATAAAGCTGACAATCCGTGTCATGATAATCAAATGATTTTTGAGTGTGGGGATATTGTTATCGGCAATGATTATTTTGGTAAATATAAAAATGAGTTGCAGATTGTTTTAGAAGCTCATGCGGATAAGCGAAAAAATAAGGTTGGACAGATTCGTAAAAACGAGTTATTTCTCCTAGATTATATTCGTCCGTGGACAAAGTTCCGTTTTATTGAGTAAATTTTTGATATTATAAAAACTAATGTTATGATGAATGGTAGATGTTTTAAAAAAGGAGGGTTAAACAGAAAATAATGATGTATGATTTAATCATAAAAAATGCACGAACATTAGAAAATCAACCGATTGAAGTTGCTATTTTTGATGGTAAAATTGCTGAAATTGCGCCTGAAATTACAGCTGAAAGTTCTGAAATTTTGGATGCTAAGCAAGATTTCATCTCGGCTGGTTGGATTGATGCGCACGTACATTGTTTTGAAAAAATGTCGCTTTATTATGATTATCCAGATGAAGTTGGTGTTAAAAATGGTGTTACAACTATTGTTGATGCGGGTTCAACTGGTGAAAATAACATCCGCGATTTTTATGAGCTATCGAAAAATGCCAAGACAAATGTTTACGCACTTTTGAACATTTCTAAAGACGGCATCGTTTTTCAAGATGAACTGGCTGATTTGACTAAAGTAAATGAAGCAAAAAATTTAGCGCGCATACAGGAGTTAAGCGACTTTATCATTGGTATCAAAGCGCGCATGAGTCAGAGTGTTATCGGAAAAAATGGTGTTAAACCGCTGATTTTGGCGAAAAAACTGCAAAAAAAAGCTGATTTGCCGCTCATGGTGCATATTGGTACAGCGCCTGTTGTGCTTGAGGAGTTGATGACTTATCTGACTGCGGGCGATATTGTCACGCATTGTTTTAATGGTAAGGATAACGGTATTCTTGATAAGGACGGTAAAATCAAGGAATTTGCCAAGAAAGCGTATCAAGATGGCGTGCATTTTGATATTGGTCATGGGACAGATAGTTTTAATTTCCAAGTTGCCATGCAGGCGAAGGCTGAACACATCTTAGCAGATTCGATTTCGACTGATACTTATTTGAGAAATCGCCTTGATGGTCCTGTTTACAATTTGGCAACAACCATGGAAAAACTGATTTATTCGGGTTATTCGCTAGAACAAGTTATTTCTCGTGTGACTGTTGCGCCTGCTAAAGCCTTACGACTTGTGACGAAAGGACAATTAGCGATTGGATTTGATGCGGACTTGACACTTTTTCAAGTCAACACGCATGCCAATAAACATTTGACTGATTCTAACCACGCAATCGTTGAAACGAGTGTGCAAATAACACCTACTACTGCGATAATTTCTGGTAAAATATATCATATACAAAATAAAGGAAGTTAATCAATGCAAATTCATGAAAAATTCAATCTCAAAAAAGTCATCAATGCCTCAGGTAAAATGACGATTTTGGGTGTGTCAAAAATCAGTGATAAGGTTGCAGCAGCGCAAAAAGAGGCGGGGCAAACTTTTTTTGAAATGACAGATTTGACAGTCAAAACAGGTCAATATATTGCAAAATTATTAGGTGTCGAAAATGCGACTGTTGTTGCGAGTGCAAGTAGTGGTATTGCTTTAGCAACGGCTGGGGTGATTGGTCAAGGTGATATGTATCATGCTTATCATCATCTGACTGACCGCATTGTCAAACGTGAGATTATCATTCCCAAAGGGCATAATGTCAACTACGGCACGGGTGTTGAAGTTATGGTCACGCTCGGTGGTGGGCAACTTGTCGAGGCAGGTTGGGCGAATGAGTGCACAGCTGAACAAGTTGAAATCGAGATTACTGATAAGACGGCGGCGCTACTTTATATCAAGAGCCACCATACTGTTCAAAAAAGTATGCTAACCATTAGGCAAATGTCAGCAATCGCTAAAAAATATGCGCTACCTTTGATTGTTGATGCCGCTGCTGAAGAAGACCTTGAAACATATTATGCGCAAGGTGCTGATTTGGTTATTTATTCGGGTGCTAAAGCAATTGAGGCGCCATCAAGTGCTGTTGTGATTGGTCGCAACCCATATATTCCATGGATTCAGCTCCAAAATAAAGGCATTGGTCGTGCCATGAAAATCGGTAAGGACAATATTATCGGTTTTGTGACGGCTTTGGAAGCCTATTTGGCAAATGGGAGTGAGTCTGGCGCGCATATGATTGCTCGTCTGACACCGTTTATTGCTGAAATCAATGGCATTTCTGGTTTATCAGCTAAGCAAGTTCAAGATGCTGCTGGGCGTGATATTTATCGGGCAAGTGTCAAGGTTGATACTGATAAAAAAACTGCTAGCCAAGTCATTGATGAGTTAAAACAAGGTGATTTGGCGGTTTATACACGTGAGTATCAAGCCAATAATGGTATTATTGAGTTTGATGTTCGTGCTGTTGACCATGCAGAAATGACGGCGATTGTGGCAAAATTACAAGCGATTATGGAGTCGTAAGATGAGAATTTTAGCATTTGGCGAAGTGATGCTCAGGCTCAGCCCGCAACATTACAAGATGATTGACCAAACCGATACGCTTGACATGAGTTATAGTGGCACAGGCTTGAATATTCTGTCTGGTTTGGCGCGAAATGGCGTGCAAACACAGTTGCTTTCGGTGTTACCCGATAATCCTGTTGGTCGTGCAGCTGCGGCAACAATTCGTCGACTCGGTGTGAGAGACGATAACTTGATTTTTGACGGTCATCATATTGGCACTTATTTTCTTGAAATGGGCTATGGTAATCGCCCAAGTCAAGTGACCTATCTCAATCGCAGTGAAAGTGCCTTTTGTCAAACGGAAATTTCTGAAAGTCAGATGAAATCAGCACTTCTTGCTAGTGATTTGGTACATATTTGTGGGATTTCCTTGTGTACATCAAAGACTGCGCGTGACAATGCGATGAGACTTGCCAAATTAACGACAGAATTATCAATTCCCTTGTGTTTTGATTTCAATTATCGTATGAGTTTGGTCAAACCAGACGAGCGTGACAGTTTGATTGAGGATTACAAGACGATTTTGAAAGAGGCGACGATTGTCATTGGCGGCAAGAAGGATCTGACTTTGTTGTTAGAAATGCCTTATGATGCAGAAAATGAGCCGATTGAAACACTGTATCAACGGTTTGTGGCGGCTTATGATTTGGCTTATTTCTGTGGGACGGAAAAATCAACTGATCATCAAGCAAAATTTGTTCGTGGTTTCCTTGTTGATAAATCTCAGGTAGTCTTTTCAAGCCATAGAGCAGTTACAACTTATGATCGAATCGGTACGGGAGATGCCTTTGCTAGTGGGATTATTCAAGGATTAATTGAGCAATGGTCGTTAAAAGAAATAGTCGAATTTGCAACGACTAGCACGCAACTAGCCCATACAACCTACGGCGATAGCCCCATTTTGACCAAAAAATTTATCCAAGAAAAAATGAACGACGATGACCTTGAAGTCATCAGATAGAAAGAGAAAATCATGAAAAAAACACCTAATTACCTAGAAAATCGGCTTTGTTTGAATGTGCTTGCGAATTCTGTTGATAATGCCAAGGCTTGCTATGAGGCAGCGAAAGGGCATGTTGTGCTTGGCGTGCTGTCCAAAAACTATGACACGGACGCGGGCGCAATCGAAGATATGAAACGTTATATTGAGGCGACTGATAATGCTTTATCAGTCGGTCTCGGTGCGGGAGACCCCAATCAATCGGCTATGGTGTCGCGTTTGGCGCAAATTTTGCAACCACAACATGTCAATCAAGTTTTCACTGGCGTTGGTACAAGTCGGGCGCTTTTGGGGCAAGATGAAACGGTTATCAACGGTTTAGTTTCGCCAACTGGCACGGTCGGTATGGTCAATTTGGCGACAGGTCCTTTGTCATCACAAGCGCCAGCAGGTATTGTCCCAATCGAAACAGCGATTGCTTTGTTGAAAGATATGGGTGGTAGCTCAATCAAATTTTTCAATATGAAAGGTCTTGCACATATCGAAGAATACAAAGCTGTTGCTAAAGCTTGCGCTGACAATGATTTTTACTTGGAACCAACGGGAGGAATTGACCTTGAAAACTTCCAAGAAATCGTGCAAATTGCAGTCGATGCGGGCGTTAAAAAAATTATCCCGCACGTTTATTCATCAATTATTGACAAAACGACAGGCGATACGAAAGTTGAGGATGTTAAAACGCTTTATGCCATGATGAAAGAGACTTTGAAATAGACTATTAGAGAAGAAGATAGAGTTGTAATCTATCTTTTTTTGTTTGGTTCAAAAAACGTAATGTATAATACATTAGTACTGTCAAGCGAAATTGAAAATGTCCCAAAAAAAGTCGAAACATGAGTTACATTTTGCTAAAGCAAAATTTGCTTTTAGATTCCATTTTTGATATGATTGAGTTATGATTTAGGCTGAATTTTCAGCTTGATATTCCAGAAGCGTCTTACCGATTCTTCTGAGATATTTTTCGAAAGAT
>NZ_BLLI01000060.1 GCF_011170085.1 Pseudolactococcus hodotermopsidis
ATAGATTCAAAGGTTGGACGTTTAACGCCAACTAGACGTTTAAAATGACTATCGCTGAGTTTGCTGAGGGATTCATAGTTCATGACTATAGTATAACAAATTTTTTTATTTTTGGGAGAAGTCTAATATTAAATTTCACGAAAAAAACGAGCAATTTTCGCTCATTCTCTCATCAAAATCTTAAAAACTCTGACGTTTCGCTTTTCGCTCAGCTCGTCCTTGCGCCCGTCCCTCAATACGTTGCTTAGCTTTCTTGCGCTTATCAATCTCCCAGCCAATCTTCTTTTTATAAGCTGGCTTAATGTGTTTTTTCTTCTTCTTAACCAAGCCAATCATAGTAATATCAAGCGCCTCTTTTGACTTCTCACGTTTTTCACGACGGTCACGGTCATAAGAATCAATTATCTCGCCATTTTTAATGACTTTTGGTATAAATTTAATGCCCGTTTTTTCAAGCTCATGAATCGCCACATCATCAGACGGCTGATAAAGTGTGATTGCCGTTCCCGACATGCCATTTCGCCCAGTTCTACCGACACGATGTACGAAAAACTCCAAATCGCGCGGAATCGCATCATTGATGATATGACTCACGCCCTCAATATCAATACCACGCGCTGCCAAATCAGTCGCAACCACATATTGATAGTCGAGATTTTGGACAGCTTTCATAATTCGCTTACGTTCTCGGGGCGGCACGCCGCCATGAATTTTCGCAGTCTTGATTCCATTATTGACCAAAAAACGATGTAACTCATCAGCTCTGTCTTTAGTGTTTGTGAAAATCATTGCCAAGTAGGGATTGAGCGTTTGCAAGACCTCCAAAACCGCCGCATTATTGCCACGCCCCTTGGTCGAAATCAGCCAATTATCAATCGTATCACTGATAATCGTCTTGGTCGCAATCTTCTCCATGACAGGATTATTCATGTATTTTTTGAGAAATGGTTGCAGTTTTTGCGGAATGGTTGCTGAAAAAACGAGCATCTGCACCTTTTTGTCAAAAGTGCCAGCGATTTTATCCACATCATTTAAAAAGCCCATATCCAAAGTCATATCAGCCTCATCAATGACGAAAATGCTTGCTGTGTAAGACTTGAGCGCCTGTGCTGTAATCAAATCAAGAACCCGCCCAGGTGTGCCAATCACGATATGAGGCTGACTGCCTGCAAGTTTCTCAATCTGACGTTTTTTATCCGTCCCACCCACAAAGTTTGAGATGCGAATCTTATCATCAAACTTGGTAAAGGCAAGCGCAGCAGTATAAATCTGTGTCGCAAGTTCCCGTGACGGCGCAGTAATGACGGCTTGCACCCCATCATTTGACGTATCAATCTTCTCAAAAATCGGGAGCAAAAAAGTATGTGTCTTACCCGAACCGGTCTTTGATTCGCCAACAATATCGCGCCCAGATAGCGCAATCGGAATCAATTTTTCCTGAACTGCTGTCGCTGTTTTGAAACGGATACTTGCCAAAGTGTCGTTAATAAATGGTTTAAAATTAAAATCTGTGAATTGCATCATTATCTCGTTTTCTAGTAGTCGTCTTTCTATTATAACATATTTTTAGCAACAAAAAACAAAACCAGAAAATCAACGTTTCCTGACTTTGTTTTTCAATCTAACTCAGAAGTCTCTAAGCTGATTTTTCAATAGCCGTATTTTCTTTCTCAGTGTCTTGCGCCATTTGTTTTTCATCCTCAGGAACTTCAACTGTTACTTTGGCTGTCGGGCTATCAAAACTTGCAGCGTCATCTGGCACTGTAATTGTCGCATTTTTACCATTAATCACTAAATCAAAACAGATAAGCCCCGTTGCTTTGTCAATCACAACTTGCGCATTAGTTGAGCTAAATGTCCTAAGTTCGGCATCATCATAGTTAGCCATGTCAGTCGTCTGCACTTCTTGCCCCGTTACCAAATCAATCGAATAGTTACATATCAGTTGCGCCTTTAAAACAATTTTTTCATCAGGCTGACGACCTGCAAAAGCTAGATGAACCACAAACTCAGCCTCTTTTTCCTCAACCACACGTTTTGTTCGATGAACGAGCTGGATTGTCTCATCAGTATCAGCCAAATGCGGCGTTTTCTCATCGCTTGATTTGTGAACAAAATATCTAGTCTCATAAGCCGCCAACTCAATAGCAAGCTGTTCCTGTGTTAATGACAGCACCTCAAGTGTCTGCCCCATCGTCTTATCAATAAAAGTGACTTTCAAAAGTTGTTCGCTTTTGTCAACTTCGGCTTTCTTTTTCGGAACAGTCACATCCAAAATCGTTACTTTTGGTAGGTCAACCACTTTTTTTTTAACCTGAACAGTTCTTGTTTGATCTGTATAATCATCTTCATCAAACCAAAGGTTAAGCACTATATCCCCGTTATCAGCTTGTTTGTTATCAGCTTGTTTGTCAACAACACGTTCATAGCCCTCTGGCAGATCAAGCAAAATCGTTTGAGATGTATTTGACTTCCCAATCTCAGTCTGAGTTTTGACAATCGTACCAGTTTCATCAAGATAACTGATGTCATATTTTTGATCACGTGGCGCATAAAAGAAGTATTTCGTGTTATCATTTTGCACACCTTCATAGCCATAATCTTCAAAATCAATATGCCTACCGTCTTTTGAAATGGTCGTTTTCATGCCTAAAATCGCATCAAAAATCGTCCCCAAATCAATACTTTCGTCCCAAGTAGTTTGTTCTTCATTTGTCATCAAAGCATAACCATTAATAACTGGTGCTACTGGAAAAGGCTGATTCGCCTTGATTAGCAGGTCGCGATTAACATGCCAGTTAATTTCAGTCGAGTCAAAATTATCAAGTGTTCCTGTTATCCTAGCGATAAAAATCTGCTCATCAACTCTGAAATTTTCATCTTTTGTAAGTCCATACTGTGCTTGCAAAGACAGACGAGAATCTTTATAAACTTGATAACGCTTGTAGGTAATCGTCGCTGTAATTTCTTCAACCTGAACAGCAATCTCAGGACTGGCATTATAAACAAAGACACGATTTCTCTCATCTTCCAAATACTGAGCATCAGTCAGCCAAATATCGTCAATTTCACAAATTGTCCGCGATTTTTCTTGAGCAAATGGTGTGTCCTGACTAAGAGCAACAACTTGTTTCTGGTAATAATCGTACACCTCGCCTACTGTTATCGTGTTAGAAAATGCCGTTTTCGCATCATCTTTCAAGGTATAACCCTTGATTTCAGGAATTAACAACGGCTTGTCAGCAATCAAAACTTGATCACGGTCAACTGACCACATAATCAACTCAGAATCAGCTGACTCACGTTTGCCGTAGAGCGTTACTTGGAAGTTCTGAGTTGCTTTTGGTGCTAGACCTTTCTGCCATTTTTTATATTCAGCTGACTCAGTGTCAACAGTATCATTAGACTGTTCAGAAAGATAATACTGATTGCGTGTGTACACAAGTGTGACTTCAAACTCATAAGCCTCTTCGACCTTGACAGTATAGGTCACAAGTACCACGGTATCTTTAGGTTGACTTCGTGTTTCACTAAAAGTAATCGCCGAAACCGTTGCTTGATCAACAATGTAGCCGTCAACTTTGGGACTTACAACAGCTTTTGTCTGATTAACAGGTGTATAAACTGTGATATTAGTCACTTCATCCGTATCAGTTTGCCACATAACTCGCTGAATATTTGGACCAGCTTCCAGATAATATTCAGGTAAGCCGACATATTTTATGATGGCATTGGTTTCAAAACTGCCTTGCGTGTGATGATGCCTAACATAAACAGAAACAATTTGCTCAACCGACTCATCATCAGCAAAACGATAGGGCAATTGCTTGAAATCGGTCGTATAATCATAACCCGATAAATCGTTTTTTGGATAAACAAACAGCTCATCAGTTCTTCCAGTTATGGTATAGGTATCAATCACTTGGTTTTTATTATCAGCATCAAGCGTGTTGACAATCACTTTTTTTAGCTTACCCGTGTAATTTACAGTCACAACCAAATCTTCTGGCTCGCTTGTCAATTCAGGCAAATCATCAAAACTTATCCTTGCTTTTTCAGCCGTGTAACCTTTGACAATGGGACTTAAAATATCTTCAGAGACTTTCACTGGTTGATAAGTCGTCTTGCCTGTTACCTCATCTCTATCAGTCTCCCAAGAAATTGTCTGAGTCGTTGCTACCAGTTTCTTATCAATTGGCAGCCCAGTATAGTTGATTGTTACAAGACTCCCAACCATGCCTTGTGTATGCACATGAACAAGATGGAGTGTCCTGACTTGATTAACCCAATCATCATGGTCAAAGACCAATGGTTCTTTATCATCATGACCAACAAAATCATAATTGGGAATTGCCTCAACTTCAAACGGATAAATTTCATCAGATTTGCCGACTATGGTCTCTGTTTTTAGCAAATTACCTTGACAATCATCATCAACATAATTGATAATATATTTTTGTTCATTGGCTGTATAATAAACATCAACTTCCTGATTTTCAGGCATTGTCATCGTTTCAGAAAGCGTCAGCAAAACAGTTTTTTGATCAGCAGTGTAGCCGCCAAAAACGGGACTATTGACTTCAACCGTTGGCATTGTCGGCATATAAGTAACCACACCAGTCACATCATCTATATCAGTTTCAAAAGTTATCACTTGAACAGTCGGTTCAAGCTTATCATTACCACCATAATGATAATTAATCGTGAAATGAGTTTCAAACGTCCCTTGACTATGTTGATGTTTCAGGTGAATTACCGTTGTTTGAGACACATTAGCCTTAGCACTAAAAGTAGCAACAGATTCACTTAAATCTTGTGTATTATAACCAACTGGCATATCAGTTCTTGATTTTTCGCCAGTTTCAGCGTCAATCTCATAGCCGTCGTAAACAAAACTGTAACCTGCTGGCGCTGTCAAATTATAATCATAAGCATCGCCGTCAGACACACCTACTTTCACATCAATCTTGACAATCGAACCTGTTTCATCGTCCACAAAATTAAAGAATACTTCTTGCGGACTAGCCTCATAATAGAAAATACGAGATTTATCTGCCTCATAATCATCAAAACCTGTCACAACATTAATATGTTTAGTATCAAGTGGCAACGTCACTAATTGCTCAAAAAGCGCATCAAACACTGTTCCCAAATCAATCGTCTCGTCAAAAGGCATCTCATCAGACGGCCGATTAAAGCGTGACTTATCAAGTTTACTTAATGTATAGCCATCACGACTTGGCAAAGGATAGGTTTTATCTGCCGTCAACTCTTGACTTCGATTAATTTCCCAATTGATTTCCATCGCATCATTGACATCACGATAACCTTTTATCACCACTGTAAATGTTTGAATATCTGTCGCATACGGCTGATAAGGCTCATGTGAATCAACATAAAGTTGATAACGATAATAAATCAGTCTCGCTGTCACTTTAGCTGGTAGATATTCAATCATTACATTTGTTTCAATATTATCAAAAGTTGGTAACTCGCCGTCAAAAGTTATGCTCGTCAAGTCCCCGTCAACAGCTACGTCAAAACTAATGATACCAGTTGTCGAATCAATCACAACTTGCGGATTGTCTGAGTAATAATGCACAGCACTTGCTGTGTCATATGCTGCCAAATCAGTGGCGGAGATTTCATTTCCAGTCACTAAATCAAGTGAGTACTCACGCGCAAGCGTCGTCGTCAAAACAATTTTTTTCGGCTCTGTCCCACCTTTTCCTAAAATATAAACCGGAAAATGTGCCACTTTTGTCTCAGTCAGACGTTTCGTATCATGGGCTAAATAAATAGAATATCCAACGTTATTAACATTAGACAAATGGTCAGCAAATTCATTCGTTTTTATCACATAACCCTTAGCTTGATAATCTGCCAAAGTTACCTCAAGCTCAGTTGCTACCAAGTCAATCACATCAAGCATTTCATCGGTCGTCTCATCATAAAAATGAATCTCATAACTGCTCAGGCTATAATTTACCGTTGTCTCAGTATCTTTTGGCTTAACAGTCGTTTCAACCAAACTAACTGCTGCAACCATTTCAATATTAGCCGTATAATCAGCAACAAAAGGCGTGTTGACCTCATGTAAAACCGAAGTTGGGCTATAAATCGTTACACCACTTACTTGGTCTGTATCAGTATCCCAAATAATAGTCTGAACATTTGAGGCTTGGCGCTTATCATCTGAAAGCCCAGTATAATTGACAACTGCCTTTGTTTCAAGTCTACCTTGCGTATGACGATGTTTGACGTGAATGGTTACAATTTGATCAAGGTCATCTGCATCATCAAAAACAGTTGGCAAAGTAGTAAAATCTGTATTATTTAAATAGCCCAAAAACAGGCAATCATGATAGGTAAAACTTTCATCGGTTTTACCAATAATGTCATAACTATGAATAACTTCACCATTATTATCGTCATCAACCACATTAACAATCACTTTTTGTGTATTTGCTGTATAAGCGACAATTGTTGTCAATTCATCAGGTTTTGTCGTCATTTCAGGCAACTTTGGCATTGTCACACAAGCATTATCAGCTGTATAGCCTTTGATAACAGGAGTTATAACATTCGTCAACGCTGTTTCAGGTTTATAAGTTGTGAGACCTGTTACCAAGTCAGTTTCAGCCGTCCAAGTCAGTTTTTGGCTATTTGGCGACAAGGATCTGGTTGCTGCAAGCCCGATATAGTTGACCGTTGCTTTGGTTTCAAGTGTCTCATACGTCCGCTTGTGTTTAAGATGAACCGTCACAATCTGATTGACAGCATCATCATCAAAATGAGGTAAAGTACTTATATCAGTTACACCCTCATAACCCAAAGGAAAAGTGTCATCATACTCAGGCACTTCATCTGTTTGACCAGTCAAGACATAGCTGTCAACTATGACACCATTACTATCATCATCAACCAGATTAACAACTACTTTCTGCGGATTGCCAATGTAAGTAACGATTACAGTCACATCTTCTGGTATCATCTCAAGCGGCGTTAAAGTCGCCGCTACAAGATTGAGCGACTCAGCACTGTAACCTTTGACAATCGGACTCAAAACATTAGCCAGCTGAGTGACAGGTTGATAAATCGTCTGACCTGTTATCTCATCTGTATTCATCTCCCAAATCACAGTCTGAACTTTTGCCTGAAGTTGCTTATCAGCAGGCAAACCATTATAAGTCACAATGTAGCTTGTTTCAAATTTTCTTTTGATATGTTTATGCTTGACATGAATCGCAACAGATTGGTCAACTGCGTCAACGTAGTCAAAGTTAGCTGGCAATTTTTCTTTACCTGAAACATAGTCATAACCACTAGGTAAATCAAGTTCACAGTTAAAAGGCGCTTCAGATTTACCTGTAATCGTCTGAGTAAAAACAACTTCGCCAAAATCATCATCGTCAACATAATTAATCTTGACTTTTTGCACATTTGCCTCATAAATGAACATTTTCCGTTCCGCTATCGGATTGGTCAAAGTAAGCACCTTATCAGTTTCAACGCTAATGCTGAGTTCAGCTAGTTGTTGGGCAAAATAATCATAAATCTCCCCCAAAGTCACGGTCGTTGTAAAAGGCATCTCAGTGCTAGATAATGTATAGCCTGGCACTTTTGGCAAGCTCAAGACCTTATCTGCCGTTACAATTTGCTCACGATCAATGTCCCAATGAATTTTCTGAGACTCTTTTTCATTAGTTTGACCTGTAATCGTTGCTACGAAAGATTGTATCCCACCAGCGCTAGTTTCACGCTTGCCATCAGTAACAAGCGTATAGGCCTGTGCACGATTATAGGTTAGTCTGACGGTAATTTTCCTAAAACTCGCCGTATAATTGACAGTCATTATCAAATCCTCAGGTCTCATTTTTGAATCAGCCAAATTCGGCACTATCACTTCTGAATTTTCAGCTGAAAAACCTGATACAACTGGGCTTGTCATAGCTTTTAGAGATGAAATAAGTTGATAAGTCTCAACTTTCGTGACTTCATCTTTATCAACCTGCCAAGTCATCTCCTGAACAATTGGCAACGGCTGCAAGACAACTGGAAGACCCGTATAGTTGACAGTTACTTTTGTTTTAAGTTCGCTAATCGTATGTTTGTGTTTCAAATGAACTGTGAGCCCCTGAGCAATTTTTTTATCAAATTCAAACAAGATTTGATTATCACTAACAAGCTCATAAGCCGTCAGATTTTCACTAACAAAAGTCTTAAGAAATTTATCAGTTGACTTGTTGTCAACTAACTCAATTCTCGTTGCAACGACTTGCCCATCATTATCATCATCAACAAAATTGATCATCAGCTTCTGCTCATTTACCAGAGAAGTAAACTCTTGAGCCATTTTTGCTGTCTCAATCTTGTCTGTCATCATCGGAGAAACATCAAAAAGCAATCGCTCCCTTGACTTCCACGAACGATAAATCGTGTGTCGAGAAGCAGTATTCTTTTGAATAATTTTGAAAATTGCCTTATTCATGCTTTCTCCTTATATTTGTTTAAATTTTAAATAATAAAAAAATGTTTTAAGTTATAAACCTATATTTTATATTATACACCAAAATTGTCTAAACAAAACATTTTGTTTTAGAGTCGCCACAACTATTTTTAGCAAAAAATCCCCTAATCGGAGATTTTCGATTGCTATTGCCAATAGGCAGGACGATTCTTTTCATAAGCCGTAATCAAGTCCTCATATTGTAAAGTAATGCCAATATCATCAAGTCCCTCAACGAGCTTGCGTTTCCATTCGGCATCAATTTCAAACGTGAAATTGCCTTTTGACGTTTTAATGACTTGATTCGGCAAGTCAATTTCAATTTCTTCATCTGGTGACAATGTTGCTAGAATTTCACGATTTTCAAGCGGTTGCACAATCGGCAGAATGCCATTTTTCAGCTCATTATTATAATGAATATCAGAAAACGACCCCGCAATCACAGCACGAAAGCCATAATCTTTAATCGCCCAAGCTGCATGTTCACGAGACGAACCAGAACCAAAATTGTCGCCAGATACCAAAATTGTCGCTTGCCGATATTCTGGATGATTGAGAATAAAATCAGGATTTTCTTGCTCACCATCGCTGAGATAACGCCATTCGTAGAACATATTTTGCCCAAAACCTGTTTTATCCGTTGCTTTCAAAAACTGTTTGGGGATGATTTGGTCTGTGTCAATATTGTCATTCATCAATGGCACGGTCGTGCCTTTGTAAACTGTAAATTTTTCCATTAGGCAAGAACCTCCCGTGCATCAACAAATTTGCCATGAATCGCTGCTAAAGCAGCCATAGCTGGACTACAAAGGTGCGTGCGTGCGCCATAGCCTTGACGACCTTCAAAATTTCGGTTAGAAGTTGAGGCACAATGCACCCCCTCAGCCACATGGTCAGGGTTCATGCCTAGACACATCGAACACCCTGGCTCACGCCATTCAAAACCTGCAGCCATGAAAATCTTGTCCAAACCAAGCGCCTCTGCTGCAAGCTTGACCGGTCGACTTCCCGGCACGACAATGGCTGTCAGCTTATCAGAAATCTTGTGCCCCTTGACAATGTTCGCCGCCAATTCTAAATCTGATAACCGCGCATTTGTACAAGAACCGATAAAAACATAGCCAAGATCAATGTCAGACGGCTTACCACCTGGTTTTAAATCCATATAGTTATAAGCACGCTCATCATTAAAATCTTTGATTTCTGGGAAATTTTCTGTAAATTCAATTCCCATCTCAGGATTCGTTCCCCAAGTGACCATTGGGGCAAGTTGAGACACATCAATCGTAATAACCTTGTCATAAACGGCATCGGCATCAGACGGCAATGTTTCCCAGTCAGCAATCGCCGCAGCCATATCTTTAGGCGCAAATTCGCGACCACGAACATAGTCAAAAGTCTTATAATCAGGGTTCATAAGCCCCATTTTTGAGCCAAATTCAATTGACATATTACAAATCGTCATGCGCTCGTCCATTTCAAGCGCTGCGACTGCCTCGCCTGTAAACTCAACCGCATAACCAACGCCCGCATCCACGCCATATTTGGCAATGAGCGCAAGAATGAAATCTTTCGAGTAAACACCTTTTGCAGGTTTGCCGATGAACTCGACTTTCATCTGCTTAGGTTTCACTTGCCACAAGGTTTGAGTGGCAAAAACATGCTCAACCTCGCTCGTGCCAATGCCAAAAGCAATCGCACCAAAAGCACCATTTGTCGCTGTATGTGAATCGCCACAAACGATGACTTTACCAGGCTGGGCATTGCCAGTCTCAGGGCCAACCATATGCACAATCCCTTGACGGCTAGAGCCATGTGTCGCCGCATCAATGCCAAACTCCTTGACATTATTTGCCAGCGTGTCAATCTGATTTTTAGAAATCAAGTCAGTGATGTTGAAAATATCAACAGTTGGTACATTATGGTCAGTCGTCCCAAAGGTCAAATCGGGGCGGCGCACCTTACGTCCGGTTTCACGTAAACCTTGAAAAGCCTGAGGACTGGTTACCTCATGAATCATGTGGAAATCCACATAGAGCAGTTGCGGCTCGCCAATTTCGCCTGTAATGACGTGACGATCCCAAAGCTTGTCAAAAATTGTTTGTCCCATAAATTACTTCTTTCTTATTCAAATATCATAAAAATTACAACACTATCTATTATAACACTAATCCACCAAATTATCTGAAAATATATTTTTTTAGTTTTGTGGTGGCAAATGTAGCCTGCACTGCTTGCACCAAAACCACCAAACGCTATTGACGAAAGGAGTAAAGTCCTTTAGTTGCACTTCAAGCAAATTTTCTAGGAAAGTTTGCAACGCCGTCGCAACGCTTTCAGTATCATGGTTTCACTTATGCGCCAGATACCACGTTTCGCACGCCGTTTATCTTTCAGCATAGAGCGCAAAAACGATTATATTCCAAATCATTAGTCCAATTAAGCCTATCATAAATTGCTAATAATCGCTGCTGTCATTTCTTTCAGACTAGCTTTGCCACCCAAATCTTTAGTCAAAATGCCGTCAAGTAACGTTTTATTGACTGCATTTTCAATATACTGAGCGCCAATCGTCTCGCCAAAACTTTCACGTAACATCATGGCAACAGATAAAATCATACTGATTGGATTAGCAATGCCTAACCCCGCAATATCAGGCGCTGAGCCGTGAATCGGTTCATAAAGTGACGGACCATTAGCCGCATGAGAAGCAGACGGCATGACCCCCAGAGTACCTGGGAGGACACTTGACTCGTCCGAGAGAATATCGCCGAACAGATTTTCCGTGACAATCACGTCGAAATCGCTCGGATTGGTAATCATCTTCATGGCAAGGCTGTCAACAAGGGCATGTTCAAGCGCAACATGCGGATAAGATTTCGCAACATCTTCAGCGACTATTCGCCAAAGTTTGGAAGTTGCAAGGACATTTTGCTTGTCAACTGACGTTACTTTTTTGCCACGTTTTTCAGCAATTTCAAAGGCAACTTTAATAATTCGCTCAATTTCTTCATAGCTGTAATCATTGACATCACGCGCTGTACGCTCATTTAGCGTATGTTCGCCAAAATAAATGCCACCTGTGAGTTCACGCACCACAACAAAATCTACACCGTCAATGATTTCGGGTTTGAGTGGCGACAAATGTTTGAGCGCATCGAAAATCTGCACTGGGCGGATATTCGCAAAAAGTCCGAGTGCTTTGCGCAAAGAAAGCAAGCCTTGCTCAGGACGGACTGGTGCATCATTATATTGCGGGCCACCAATCGCCGCAAGCAAAATCGCGTCCGCATTTTTAGCTGCATTTAAAGTCGTCTCAGGTAGCGGGTGTCCGTCAGCATCAATGGCTGCACCACCAAAATTTTTCGGGTCAATTTCATAGTCAAAATCAATTTTCGGCGCAAGCGCTGCGAGAACTTCCAGCCCCGCACTCATAATTTCAGGACCAATACCATCGCCTGCTAGGGTTACAATTTTTTTTGTCATTTTATTTTCTCCAATGTTTGATACATTTTTTGAGTTCGTATTTCAATTGATTCTATCACAATTTCTATAAATTTTTGGTTTAACGCCAAAATATCGTTTATTTCCTTATCGTCATCTTCACTTAAAAATTTATCAAAACTCGTCTTTCTTGTCGTGTGATGATAAACTGTCTTCAACTGCCTTTCAATTTTTTCCCGTTTTGGCGTTATTTCTTCTAAGAAAAATCGCTCTCGCCATACTTTACTTAAGTCTTCTCCTAAACATTTTTCAATGTTAAGCTGACTAATGCCCCAATAATCGCCAGTTGGCAAAGCTCTCCAAGTATTAAAGCCTTTTGGCACAATTATCATATTCCCAAGTGTGTGATAGATTTCTTTAAATTCTTTTAAACTATCGTCTTCTAGGACTGGTTCTTCATTTTTTCTTGAAATATACGTTTTTGTTTCAAGCATATATTGTAATTTGAAACTATTCCAATAGCTATTCATCACATCTGGTGATTCAGTCGTTCCTCATAGTTTACAATAAATTTCCAAACACAACGAATCGTCATCGCCAGTGAACATATGTTGATTGCGCTTATCATTTGTAAGCAAGTGATTCAAATTCATTCTTCAGGATTCGCTTTCTCAGAAATCTTCCGTGTGATAATACCCGCATTTTCACGCTGAACCAAGGTATTCGCATTGGCGTAAGCAATCGCACTTGCTCGCAAAACATCAAAATCAAGACCACTAGCATTGAAAATCGTCCCTGTTTCAACATTTTCAACTGTCACATGAACTTCTGCTTGTGCATCAATGCCATCCGTTACAGCTGTAATATGATAACTTTCGAGCTTTAGCTTTTGATTGAAAAATTTGTCAATGGCATTGAAAACCGCCTCAACCGAACCACTACCATTGGCAGTGGTTTCAATGATTTCAGCGCCAACATTTTTCATGCTAATCGTAACCGTCTGCGTGCCGTCAATGTTAGAAAGAATCGCCAAATTATCAAATTGGAAACCTTCGACATTATCAATCGTCGTTCCCGCCACAAGCGCACGAATATCCGCATCGGTAATCTCATGTTTCTTGTCAGCCAGTACCTTAAATTTGGCGAAAAGTTCTTGAATCTCGGTATCTGTCACATCGTCAAAGCCAAGCGCGCTAATTTTTTCGACAAAGGCGTGACGACCTGAAAGTTTGCCCAAAGGCAGTGAATTTTTCTTAACACCAACCAACTCAGGCGTGATAATTTCATAAGTTTCGGGATTTTTGAGTACACCGTCTTGATGAATACCAGACTCATGGGCAAAGGCATTGCCACCAACAACTGCCTTATTTTTCGGCACAGGAATACCCGAAAATCGTGACACAAGCTCAGAAGTTGTAAAGGTTTCATTGAGCACAATATCAGAAGTCGCTTGATAATAGTCCTTACGAATCTCAAGTGCTACCGCAACTTCCTCAAGCGCCACATTGCCCGCGCGCTCGCCAATACCATTGACCGTCCCCTCGACACGCCCCGCGCCACCTTTGATAGCAGCAAGCGTGTTTGCTGTCGCCATACCAAGATCATCATGACAATGCGGACTGAAAATAATTTCACGGTCAGACGTGACATTTTCAATCAAAAATTTAAAAGTTTCATAATACTCCGTCGGTGTCGTGAAACCAACTGTGTCTGGGATATTGATATAAGTCGCCCCCGCATCAATTGCCGTCTGCACCGCTTTGAGCAAGAAATTTTTCTCCGTGCGGGTCGCATCCTCAGGCGAAAACTCAACAACCTCAACAAGCGAGCGCGCATAGCTAACATGCTCAGTAATCGAGGCAATCACTTCATCAGGCGTTTTTTTCAGCTTGTACTGCATATGCACAGGACTGGTCGCAATAAAAACGTGAATTTGGGGCAATTTCGCATTTTTCAGCGCTTGATAGGCAGTGTCAATGTCAGACTTAACTGCCCGTGCAAGCCCAGTTACCGCTGTTTTGGTCAAAGTATTGGCAATTTCTTGCACCGCCTCAAATGAGTCTGGACTAGCAGCAGGGAAACCCGCCTCAATCGCTGAAATACCCCATTTTTCCAGTTGTTTAGCAATAGCAACTTTTTCCTTAATAGAAAAGTTGACCCCTGGTGTCTGTTCACCGTCACGCAGACTGGTGTCTAAAAATTCGATTTTTCGCATTCTATTTTCTCCTAAAATTTAAGTACTACTTAACTAATCAACAACTATTCGAGCATTTTGGCCAAATTTAGCCAGAATGTTAAGTCGTTTTTAATTAAATTAAGCATAAAAGAAAAGCGCCTCACTTATTAAGCAAGACGTCCTACATTTGTCCCACTTGATGAATGAACGCCAAACAGGACACTACGCTAAGATAAGTTATCTTAGTGCGTGTCCTTCACCAACAATCGCAAGTTTGTTTTTGATATTTTCATTCGTTCAATGTGAAACCTTTCTTATTTTAGTCTAGTTTACCGCATTTTTGTAGACTTGTCAAGCGAAATTTTTGAATTGTTTGATAATTTATCATTCGAAAGTGATAATGTCCTAAGTAGGTCGAAACATAAAATGTCCCAAATGTTAAACTAATACTTATGAAAAGGATATTACTCACTGTGAATGAATTGAAAAAGTATCGTGTTATCAAGT
>NZ_BLLI01000061.1 GCF_011170085.1 Pseudolactococcus hodotermopsidis
AACTTGATAACACGATACTTTTTCAATTCATTCACAGTGAGTAATATCCTTTTCATAAGTATTAGTTTAACATTTGGGACATTTTATGTTTCGACCTACTTAGGACATTATCACTTTCGAATGATATACTGTCAAGAAAAAAACTTGACACCACTTGACAAGCTAAAATAATCTGCTATAATAGACAATGTAAACAAAAAAGAAAAGAGACATATCATGGCTGTAAAAATTCGTTTGACTCGTATGGGTTCAAAGAAAAAACCTTATTACCGTATTAATGTTGCTGATTCACGTACACCACGTGATGGTCGTTTCATCGAAACTGTCGGCACATACAACCCTTTGGTTGCTGATGAAAATCAAGTAACTTTGAAAGAAGACCGCATTCTTGAGTGGTTGGGAAATGGCGCACAACCGTCTGACACAGTTAAAAATATCTTGTCAAAAGCTGGCGTTATGAAAAAATTCCACGAAGCAAAATACGCTTCAAAATAAGCATTTTTTTGCATGAGGCGGCTAGTTTTGGTCGCTTTTTTGTATAAAATAAGAAAGAGAAGACTATGGATTTAGAGATACAAGAATTGGTACTCACAATCGTTAAGCCTTTGACAAGCAAGCCAGAGGCTGTCAGAATTGTTGTGTTTGACGGCGATGAATTTACAGAGTTTCATCTTCATGTTGCAGAGCAAGACATGGGTAGAATCATCGGCAAACAAGGGCGAATTATCCAAGCTATCCGCACGCTTGTTTACTCCGTACCTGTTGAAGGTAAAAAAATCCGCCTTTTGGTTGATAAATAAACTAACTTAGTATATAAAAAGCTAACACTTTTGGCTAGAATTGACGAAAAATAATTTAAAATTTACGTTCATTTTTATAACTAAGTAAATATAACCTGAGTTTTGATAATGTTTTAAGAGAGTCAAAGGTTGACAAGTGTCAGGAGGAATACCACCTTGCCACTTGTCAACCTTTTCTATAACTAGGGTAAAATGTTGAAAGATTCAAACTCGCACAAAAATAAATATTTTGATATAATAGCGTTATGGATTATTATAAAGTAGGAAAAATTGTTAATACACAAGGGTTGCAAGGTGAGGTGCGCGTGATTTCTGTGACTGATTTTGCAGATGAGCGTTATCAGAAAAATGCTGAATTGGCCTTGTTTGATAAGGCTGATAAGTTTGTTAGAACCTTGAAAGTCAAGACACATCGCAAGCAAAAAAACTTCGATATTCTCAAATTTGATGGTATTTATAGTATCAATGAAGTCGAAAAGTTTCGCGATTTTTCACTAAAAATTGCTGCTGAAAATCGAGCTGAGCTTGATAGTGACGATGAATTTTACTATGATGACATTATCGGAATTGACGTTTTTGAAAATGACCAAAAGATTGGTACAGTGTCAGAAATTCTGCAACCTGGTGCCAATGATGTTTGGGTTATCAAGCGAAAAGGGAAAAAAGATTTGCTTCTACCATTTATTGATGATGTGATTTTATCTGTCAATGTCGCGAGTAATCGTGTTGAGGTTGATGTACTTGAAGGATTGGATGATTAGAGATGCGGCTTGATATTCTGACTTTATTTCCAGAAATGTTTTCAAGTTTGGAACATTCGATTGTTGGACGTGCACAAAATTCTGGGAAAATCAATGTGAATTTTCATAATTTTCGTGACTTTGCGACCAATTCGCAAAAGCACGTTGACGATATGCCTTATGGTGGCGGTCAAGGGATGTTGCTTATGCCACAGCCGATTTTCGATACTCTGGCTTCATTTCCCCATGAAAAGGCGCGCGTTTTGATGATGGATCCGGCGGGGCGAAGATTTGATCAGAAGTTCGCTGAAGAGTTGGCAAAGGAGGAGCAACTTGTCTTTCTTTGCGGGCATTATGAGGGCTTTGATGAGCGGATAAAAACGCTTGTGACGGATGAGGTATCGCTCGGTGACTACGTGTTGACAGGTGGTGAGGTGGCAGCGTGTGTCATGATTGATGCGACGGTGCGGTTAATTCCTGATGTACTTGGCAAGAAAGCCAGTCACGAAGACGACAGCTTTTCCTCGGGGCTGCTGGAGTATCCACAGTACACGCGACCCGAGGAATTTCGTGGTCTAAAAGTTCCCGAGGTGCTTATGAGCGGTCATCATGAAAACATTCGTAAGTGGCGCTTGAGCGAAAGTCTCCGTAAAACCTTGCGGCTGCGTCCTGATTTATTAGAAAAATATGAGCTGACTGATGAAGAGCGGAAAATTCTGACAACATTAGAAAACGAACCGCTATTAAATTAGAGAGTGATAGAAGAGTAAATGAAGATAAAAAATTATATTTGGGATTTTGATGGTACTTTAATGGACACCTATCCTGTCATGCTTGAAGCCTTGGAGCAGACGATTGAGGCGCATAGTATCAAGTTTGAGGGGAATTTAGCTCATTTTGTTAAGAATTACTCGATTAGCAAATTTGCTTTGGTTTATGCCAATCAGAAATTTATGACAGATTTTCATGAACGTGAACGGGACTTGACGACAGAAGTCAAATTTTATCCTAAGATTCCTGAAATTTTAATCAACATTGTTAAAAATGGGCAGCAAAATTTTATTATCAGTCATCGGGATAATGCGACTTATGCGTATTTGGGAGAATTTCGGGACTTGTTTACAGAAATTGTGACGAGTGATGATGGTTTTTCGAGAAAACCTGATCCTGCTGCAATCAATTATCTGGTTGACAAATATAACTTAGAACGTAGTCAGACGGTTATGATTGGTGACAGACCTCTGGATGTTGAGGCGGGCAAAAATGCGAAAATTAAGACGATTTTATTTGATGAATTGAACTTTTTTACTCATGATACGGTAAAAGTAGATAGAATAATCCATAAATGGGAGGAATTTAACGATGAATATTGAGCGTGAACAAGAAGTTGTTCATCAGTTTCACTATGATGCACGGAATTTGGAGTGGGAAAAGGAAGAAGGAACCCCACAAACGAACTTGAATGTTCAGTTTCAGTTGGCTGAAAACATGGAAAAAGTAACAGATGAGGACACAGCAATCAATACAGTTTTGACTTTTATGATTGTCCTTGAAAACCTTGTGATTTCAGGCTATGTCAGCCAAATGAACTACATTCGTGGACGTATTGTGAAAGCACGTAATGAGTTGACACAGGAAAATATGGAGGAGCTGGCAGCGCCACTATTTGAAATTCTTAAACGTTTGACTTATGAAGTGACAGAAGTGGCGCTTGATGAACCCGGTGTGACCTTGGAATTTTAAACTAAAAAGTTAAGCTTTTATATTTTTTTAATGATATGAAAATAAAACGTCCTTACTTTAAAAAATACAATTTAATTGAGACATTTTTACGAAAATATGTTAATCTATTTATGAGAGAAATGTTTCAAAAATAAGTATTTGCCAAGAAGAAACAGAAACTGAAATAGGTTTGTGATTTGATATTAGCATTGGAGGGGGAATGGGAGAAAGACCAAGCAGTAATATCATGCGACAATCGAAAGTAACAGTTAGGTATGTGGATGAGATGGGATACGATTTGGTCAAGCCAATTGTTTTAAATGGTCAAATTGGTATGCCATATTTGACCCAGATTGTTGATTTTCCTAATTATTTTATTACTGAATTGCCTCAGAATATGACAGGAGAATATACGGATGACCCAACTGTCGAAGTTATCTATCACTACAAGAAAGAGGCAATTAAAAGTGTTTTAAATGACGAATTTTCTGTACCAGTAACAGGTCAGATTAATTTTGCAACTCAAGGAAAAATGCCAGCTAAGATGTCAATCTTAGTGGAAGAACCGTTAAAGACAAGGCTTGATTCAAATACAATTGATGATAAGAAGTTTGATCAAACCATAGTTAAAATTGGCAAATTGTTTCGGGCGATGAGTTCGGAAAAAGAATCTTTCGAGACTTCTTCTCAGTCTGAAACTGGTGTGATAAGTCAAAATTTAGAAATCGAGGCAAGTTGTCAGCAAGACGTTAGTGTGACACCTGAAATCAAGAGGATTGTTGCTAGAGCTGAAACGCCATTTAATGACCACGAGGTGTTACCAACAAATACAAAGGAGGACGAAACAATGTCTGACAATACTAAATCAATTGAACAACTTTTAAATATTTCGCCTGTAAAAATCATTTCTGAAAGTATTAAAGAAATCACTGCTGCAATCAACCATGAGATGAGTCAAGATAATAGCCACTTAGATAATGTTGTCTCACTTTCAGCGAAAATTATTGAACTTGCTAAAGTTCTCGAACGTCTTGAAAATTAATGTGGCATAAAAATAATATGTTGCTAAATATGCGGAAAAACTCAATTCAGGGATTATCAAATAAAAACGTCTGTCAGGCGTTTTTTGTGTCATTGACAGAAAAATCAATAAACTTTAAAACGTGAAACTGTGGTATAATTAAAATAGGGATTTTGGAAATACCCAAATGTGGACGAAAGTTCTAGTTTATTAATGATATTGAAATAGATTATAAAAAGGAGAAGATAAAGTGAATATCGAAAGAGAAAAAGAAGTTGTCCATCAATTTCATTATGATGCTCGAAATATTGAGTGGGAAGAAACTAATGGCACACCTCAAACAAATTTGAATGTGCAGTTTCAATTGGCTGAAGATGCTTCTAATGCTGGAGAAAATGACACGGCAATTAACAGTGTTTTGACTTTTAACATCGTACTCGAAAATTTATTGCTTTCGGGTTATTTAAGTCAAATGAATTATATTCGTGGGCGCGTGATTGAGGATCGGACGGCGTTAAATCAAGAAGAAATGCAAGAATTGGCAGCGCCTTTATTTGACATCCTCACGCGTTTGACTTATGAAGTAACAGAGATTGCGCTTGATGAACCTGGCATAAATTTGGAGTTTTAACCTATGGCGATGATGACGAAAACAGCAATTATTACAGATAGTTCAGCTCCTTTGAGCGATGAAATTAAGGCGAAAGCCAATGTTTTTGTGCTTGACATTTCAGTTTATATCAACGGCGAGACTTATGTTGAAGGTGTCAATTTGACTGCTGAGCAATTTTACCTAAAAATGGCTGAGACAACAGAACTTCCGAAAACGAGTCAACCGAGTGTACTTGCGCTTGAAGAACTGCTTACTCAGCTACAAAAAGAAAATTATACACATGTTATGGGAATTTTCTTGTCAAGTGGTATTTCAGGTTTCTGGCAGAATATTCAGTATCTCACATCAGAATATGAGGGGATGACGATTGTATTTCCAGATACAAAAATGACCTCATCACCACTTGGTCATATGGTCGAAACGGCTTATAATATGACTAAAACGAATGCTAGCTTTGATTTAATCGTATCAGAAATTAATGAGACGATTGCCAAAACGTCGATATTTATTATCGTGAATGACTTGAATCATTTAGTAAAAGGTGGTCGGTTGTCAAATGGTGCGGCGGTTATTGGTAATTTGCTCAATATCAAACCCATTTTGTGGTTTGATGAAGTGGGTAAAATAGTCGTTTATGAGAAAATTAGAACAAGCAAAAAGGCATTTAAACGACTTTATAAAATTCTTGCCGAAACGACAAAAGATGGCGAGTACAAGCTTTATGTCATTCATGCCAATGTTCCTGAAAAAGCACGTGATGTGGCAAAAGAACTTTCAGATATTGGCTTTGATGTGTCAATTGCGACTTTTGGTTCAGTCATTGGCACACATCTTGGGGAAGGAGCGCTCGGATTTGGTATCAGTCCGAAATTAAATTCATGATAAAAGTGATTATAGCAGGCTTTAAAGGTCGTATGGGTACAGCTGCTGTCAATATGGTATTTGAAGATGACACTTTGGCACTTGTTGCGGTGCTTGACCCCTTTGCCCAAGAAACTTCTTTCAAAGGCGTGCCAATTTTTACTGATAAAGCAGACTTAGTAGGTATTTCTGCCGATGTTTGGATTGATTTTACGCAACCGTCAGTGGCTTATGAGCATACAAAATTTGCTATCGAAAATGGTTTTCGACCTGTTGTTGGCACGACCGGTTTTAGTGAGACGCAGATTGCCGAGTTGCTTGCTTTGTCGGAAAACAAGCAACTCGGCGGTTTGATTGCGCCTAATTTTGCAATTGGTGCGGTTTTACTGATGGAATTTGCGCAGAAAGCTGCGAAATTTTTCCCTGATGTTGAGATTATTGAGTTACATCATGACAAGAAAAAAGATGCGCCGTCAGGTACGGCGATTAAGACAGCCGAGTTGATTTCAAAAGTGCGTCCAGCTAAAAGGCAAGGTGTGAGTGATGAAACTGAGATGATTTCGGGTGCGCGTGGTGCTGATTTTGAGGGAATGCGACTTCATTCTGTTCGTTTGCCAGGTCTTGTTGCACATCAGGAAGTCATCTTTGGTGCAAATGGTGAAGGCTTGACTTTGCGACATGATTCTTATGATCGTATCTCCTTTATGAGTGGTGTCAATCTTGGTGTCAAAAAAGTCATGACTCTTGACAAATTAGTGTATGGATTAGAACACCTTTTATGAAATTAGAAAAATTACCAGTAGAATTTAGCAACGCATTGCCAATTTTACAAAAAATTAGAAATGCTGGTTACGAGGCTTATTTTGTTGGCGGGAGTGTGCGTGATGTTTTGCTCAATCGCACTATTCACGATGTTGACATCGCAACTAGCTCTTATCCAGCTGAAACTAAGCAGATTTTTGATCATACGATTGACATCGGAATTGAGCATGGTACAGTTTTGGTCTTGGAAAATGGTGGCGAATATGAGGTGACGACTTTTAGGACGGAAGATGTTTATGTTGATTATCGCAGACCCTCTCATGTGACTTTTGTTCGGCAGTTGTCTGAGGACTTGTTGCGGCGTGATTTTACGATAAATGCTTTTGCATTAGCAGACGACGGTCAAGTCATTGATTTGCATGGTGGTTTGGCTGATTTGAACAATCAAATTCTTCGTGCTGTTGGCAATCCGTCGGAGCGTTTCAATGAAGATGCGCTACGAATTATGCGTGGGTTGCGGTTTGTGGCTGTTTTGAATTTTGAATTAGAATCAGAAACTTTTGCCTCTATGGCAGCACAGGTCCACTTATTAGCGAAAATTTCGATTGAGCGAATTTTTATTGAGCTAGATAAACTTTTGACGGCTGAATTTTGGCAGAAAGGTTTTGGCAATTTGCTTGCAATTAAGGCTGAACAATATCTGCCTGATTTTTCTGATAGTACGGCTTTGCACGTTTTACTTGACTTGCCGAATGATTTTAAGTTTACCAATTCAGTGCAAGCTTGGGGGTATCTACTCTATCAGTTAGGGCATGTGGACGGCAAAATCTTGCTCAAAAAATGGAAAGTTTCTAGGGAATTTTCGTTATCCGTGACCAATTTTCTGACAGCTTATAGGACGCGTTTGGCACGTGATTTTTCTTCGGAGGATTTGTATCATCTTGGACAATCAAGTCTGATTTTGGTAGAAGAACTGTTTGCTGCGCAAAATCTTGAGACGAATTTTGAGCAAATCACAGAACTTGATAAACAGCTACAAATTCGTCATAAAAAAGAAATTGTCGTTAAAGCAGGGCAAATCATGACTGAATTTGCTATCAAACCAGGGCCTGAGATTGGCAAATTATTTCATCAGATTGAACTTGAAATTGTCAGAGGCCAGTTGAAAAATGATGTTGCTGATATTTTAGCGTATTGTAAAGCACATCTCTGAAAACTCAGATTTGTCAAGTCTTGTCAATTCCTAAATTCGTAGATAGCAAATAAAATTTTATCCAAAAATCTACAAAAGTAGTTTTTTGAAATACCTCATACGCAGCTGAATAAAAAAACTGACAAATCAGGAAATTTTGTATGTCGTTTTTTCATTTGCCTAAGTATAAATTAACTAGAGAAAGTGGTAAGATGACAGATTTTCGTGTTGAAAATTTAACTAAATCAGTTGGAGATAAGACAGTTTTTTCTCATTTAAATTTCATTATTCATCCTTTGGATCGAATTGGTCTGATTGGCGTAAATGGTACTGGGAAAACAACTTTATTGGATGTGATTTCTGGTAAATTGGGTTTTGACGGTGATAATTCACCGTTTTTCGGGCGCAATGATTTTAAAATCGAGTATTTGACACAAGATCCCAAATTTGATGAAAATTTAACGATTATGGATACGATTTTGTCTGATGATTTGCCGCAAATGCAAGCCATTAAGCATTATGAAGCGACCTTGCTTGCGTTGACAAATGATGCAACTAATCTAAAATTACAGGAAAATTTGACTAAAATTGAATCGCAAATGACAGCACTTAATGCTTGGGAAGTTGAAAGTCAAGTCAAAACGGTGCTGTCAAAATTGAAATTACCAGATATTATGATGCAAGTGAAGCAGTTGTCAGGTGGTCAAAAACGGCGTGTTCAATTGGCGAAAGCCTTGCTCAATCCAGCTGATTTGTTGCTATTTGATGAACCGACTAACCATTTAGATGTGGAGACGATTACTTGGTTGGAAAATTATCTAAAAAATTCACGTCAAACAGTGTTATTTATTACGCATGACCGTTATTTTTTGGATAATTTAGCAACAAGAATTTTTGAATTGGCTAATGGCGATTTGATTGAGTATCAAGGCAATTATCAAAATTATTTACAGCAAAAAGCTGAAAATGATGTGCGTGAAATGGCACAATATCACAAAAATAAACAGTTATATCAACAAGAATTGGCTTGGATTCGTAAATCGCCTCAAGCGCGTGCAACCAAGCAACAGGCGAGAATTGATCGTTTTGAGGACCTCAAAAAAGAGGTTCAAAATGTAACGACAAAAGATGACTTGGCAATCAATGTTGCAACATCACGGATTGGGAAAAAAGTCATCAATTTTGAGCATGTGACTTTTGCTTTTGATGATAAAGTGATTTTATCTGATTTTAATCTGTTAGTTCAAAATGCTGATAGAATCGGTATTGTTGGTAATAACGGGTCTGGTAAATCAACCTTGCTCAATCTGATTGACGGCAATTTAGTAGCTGATTCTGGTATGATTGAGATTGGTGAAACGGTTAAAATTGGTTATTTTTCACAACAAATTCGAGGACTTGACGACTCGAAACGTGTGATTAATTTTTTACAAGAAATTGCAGATAATTCACAAACAATCTCAGGTGAGTCAATTTCGATTGTGAATTTATTGGAGCAGTTCTTATTTCCGCGGACAACACATGGGACACAAATTTCAAAATTATCTGGTGGAGAAAAAAAACGTCTTTATTTGTTGAAAATTTTACTTCAACAGCCTAACGTTTTATTGTTGGATGAGCCAACCAATGACTTGGACATTGCGACTTTGACCGTCCTTGAAAATTTTATCCAGCATTATCAAGGTGTTGTTATCACAGTTAGTCACGACCGTTATTTTTTGGATAAGGTGGCGCAAAAACTGCTTGTTTTTGAAAATGGCGTGGTAACGGAAGTTCACAAACTTTACTCGGATTATTTGTCAGATAAGGTATTTGATGATAAAATGGTAGCTAGGCGTGAAACAGTGGCTGTTGTTAAGGAGAAAACACTTGAAAAACGGCGCATGACTTATGCTGAAAAGCAAGAATGGGCGAAAATTGAAACAGATATTGCTGAATTGGAAATAGAAATTGAGGCTATTACAGCTGAAATGCTAGCAAATGGCAGTGATTTTGCTAAATTAGCAAGTTTACAAAAAGAATTAGATGAGAAAAATGAGAATTTACTTGCTAAATATGAACGTTATGACTATTTAGCTGAATTTGAATAATATTAGTTTAAAATAATAAAGGAGAATAAGATATTGATAAAAGATTTATTAAAGAAAATTTTAGTTACTGAAATTAAAAAGTCATCATACTTAGTTGAAAATAATTTATTTTCAGAATTTAGAGAAACGCAGAAAACACAAGCCGTTTTTGCAAAATTAATCGCCGAAGGTAAGTTTACGGATGATTTTCTTGAAACAGATCAAGAAACAGTTGTTTTAACTGATTTTAACTCAACTGAAACTTTAAAAAGTGATGCCGTTTCTAATGTGGTTGAACAAATTTCTGACTTTTCAGAAATTTTGCAAATATCTGAAAGTGACTCAGATATCGAAGTTGTGGACAGACGAAGTGCATTTGTGAAACTAGTTCAAGGAAAATTCTCAGCGATTTATAGGAATTTTAAAGTATATGATAGCGACCCAGATGAAACAACTTTGGATGCGCGATTATTGGCTTTTATTGAGAAAAAAGCTCAATTTAATAAGCGAGGTTTTCCAACTAACAACTTTGCTAGAGCTTTAGAATTTATTGACAAGAAAAATGAGAAGGTTGAAGTACCAGAAGCACCAGTTTATACACCAAAGCCGCAAGAACTTGCAGTAGCAGTCAATAAAAATCCCAAGTTAGCCCCCTTAATTACCAAAGGTGTTTTCAGAAAATCAACAACTGGTGGTTTTGTTAATAATTTTGCCATAAATGAGAGTCTTGTTCGCTATTTGAAATTTGAAGAAGGACAAGTATTAGAAATTTATGATAAAGCACAAAATACAATTCCTTTTACTGTTAAACATGACGGGTTTGAACGTGAGTTGACACCATCGAAAATTAAAAATTTCCAATTTGGTGTGGTTGAACCTGCGGGGAATGGTCGTTTTTGTGTTGGAAAAAATATAAATGGAGATTTGCTGAGTGATTATTTAGCTATTGATGCTTATTTTCCAAGCGATCGCGTGATTCATAATTACAAACTTGAAGAAGATGATATTGTTGAGTTGCGTTGGAGTAATGATAATCCTGAAACTCTAGTGATAAATTGGAAATATCGTTTGTCTGACTTGAATGATTTGGAAAATGAGAAGTATGTTAATTTCCAAAAATCAAAGAAAAAATCAGCTAAGGATAAACTTGAGGAAAGTGAAGAGAACTCTGATGAGACGAGTACTTCCGATTATGAATTTGATTTACAAGGTCACACCGTTCTAGTCATTGGTGCGCCACCTTATTGGGGCAAATGGAAACAAATGATTGAGCAAAATAATGGTCGTCTGTTGACTTATGACAGCCATAAGCCTAGTAAACGAACAATGGAGAGTCTTGTTACTAAATCTGATGTCGTGATTTTTAGTAAAAATTTGTTGTCGCACGCCTCTTGGTGGATGGGGAAATCTTTTGCTAAGGAATATCGCAAGCCTTACGGCATGTTTGATGGTTTTGGTAAGGGAACTGTTTTCCGCATTATCGAAGAGTTGCTAGATCTCAAAGAAAAGAATACCGAAGTGATTAACGACTTTAAGGACTTGGCGAATGAGGCTGCGGCTGACAAGATTGAAAATGCTGAAACAGATACCGAAGCTACTATTGCCAAGGCCAAAAAAGAGAAAATCATTTTTGATGATTTCATTGATTTTACAGAAGATAACTTGCAAAAATTTAACGATGAGCGTATTGAAAAAGCTGATAAAGTCAAACTTGCCAAAGAAATGTTGGCAAAATTTAATGCGTCAAATCCTAACCGTAAGCAACGTCGCTCGATGTCTAAAACTATCAAATTTGTTGAATCTATGATTGTGAAAAATCAGGAAGAGGATATTGTGGAGCAGGAATAGTTAGCGCAAACTGAATGATTTTAAAATATAAAAATCACTAGTTATGTTTAAATAGTAAGTGTTGTAAAAATTAACAAAAAATGTTACAATAAAAATATTGTTTCTTTAAAAAAAGCAAAGAAAGAGTAGAAGAATTGTGAGAAAAGCAGATAAAATTTTCATTGATAATATCAATAACATTATGAATAATGGTGTCTGGAGTGAGAATGCGCGACCCAGTTATAAAAATGGCAAGACCGCAAATTCTAAGTATATCACGGGTGCTTTCGCTGAATATGATCTTGCCAAAGGTGAGTTTCCAATTACAACTTTGCGTCCAATTGCTATCAAATCAGCGATTAATGAAATATTTTGGATTTATCAAGAAGGCTCAAATGAACTTAAGACGTTGGTAAATAATCGTGGTGTCCATTATTGGAAAGATTGGGAAGTTGGTGATTCGGGAACTATTGGTCAACGCTATGGCGCAACGGTCAAAAAGTATGATATTATTAACAAATTGTTGGCAGGTCTTAAAAAAAATCCGTGGAATCGCAGAAATATCATCAATCTCTGGCAGTACGAAGATTTTGAAGAAACGGATGGCTTGTTACCTTGTGCTTTCATGACCATGTTTGATGTGCGGCGTGTTGGCGATACCCTCTTTCTTGATGCGACTTTAACGCAGCGGAGCAACGATATGTTGGTGGCACATCACATCAATGCTATGCAATATGTGGCTTTACAGATGATGATTGCCAAACATTTTGGTTGGAAAGTCGGCAAATTCTTCTATTTTGTTAATAATTTACACATTTATGATAATCAGTTTGATAATGCGAAAGAACTGCTGAACCGTATACCGTCTGACAAAAATCCAATTCTCAAACTCAATGTACCTGACGGGACAGATTTCTTTAAAATCAAACCAGAAGATTTTGAGTTGATTGATTACGAACCCGTCAAACCACAATTAAAATTTGATTTGGCGATATAGGATAAATCTTTAATGTCAGTGTATTTTTGTGACTATAACTCGATTCCCCATAAAAGCACGTTTAACGTGTTTTTTTGATAAAATAAAAGATATGAAAAAAATAGAAGAAAATAAGCTACTTATAAACGCTTGTCTCTTAGCAGGTGAGATTCTCATGGCGAATGGTTCTGAAATCACACGTGTTGAAGATGTTATCATGCGAATTGGTGGCGCTACTGGCATTGAAAATTTGCAGGTTTATGCGCTTTTAAACGCAATTACCGTGAGTTTTCCTAACGAATCTCTAACGCAAATGCGTGCCATTCCACCAAGAAATCAGAATATGGACATGGAAAAAATCGTTGCGGTCAACGATTTGACACGGCAATTTACGGCTGGAAAGATTTCTGTACGCGACCTTCATGATAGTCTTAACACGATTGAGACAACGATTCCGACATTTCCAGTTTGGCTACAAATTGTTGCTAGCGTTTTTATTGCAATGAGCATGATGATAACGATTACCAAAACGCTGACACCAACCAATCTAATTTTGACAGGTCTTAGTAGTGGCCTCGCCTATACCGTCTATTTGAGGGTTAGAACGTATTTTAATATGCGCTTTTTCGGCTTGTTTCTCGCTAGTCTGACGATTTCCTTGATGATGTTGATTGGCACGCGTTTTCTTGAACAGCCGTTCAATCCTGATACGATTATCATTGGTGCGGTTATGCCGCTTGTGCCAGGTGTTGCGCTGACCAATGCTGTGCGTGAAATTATGGCCGGCAACTTCATTTCTGGTCAGGGGCGCATTGTTGAGGCACTGTTATCTGTGATTTCTATCGGTCTTGGCATCGCTTTGCTGTCGTTTTTTTATTAGAAAATTCGGTGTATCATGATTATTTTATTTAACTTGTTGTTGCAAGCCTTGCTTGGTTATGTTGGGTCATTCGCCTTTGGGATTCTTCTCAACATTCCTCGACGCACGCTGAATCGTGCAGGACTTGTTGGTGGCAGTGCTTGGTTGATTTTTGAGTTGGTCGAGCTTTTGACTAAAGCGTTTCTCAATGCTAACTGGCGTGTTGTTGTCGGTTCTTTTTTAGGTGCCGTTGTCATTGGTATCCTGAGTTTAAGCATGAGCCGAGCGCAAAAAGTACCCATGCTGATTTATAATATTCCAGGTATTTTTCCTTTGGTGCCAGGAGGACAGGCATATCAAGTTGTTAGAAACCTTGTGATAGGTAATCAAGAGGCTGCACGAGCTAATTTTGAATTGGTTGTGATTATTGTGGGGGCGCTTGCAGCGGGATTCTGGTTAGCTGAATTGATTAATCGCTTGCGTGGGATGAATCGTTTGGCTTAAATTCTGATTTTAAAATATTTATATCTCTAAAATTAAGTTAAGGGAGTTCAACATGTCTTATCAACCCCCATTTCAAATTACCAATCACGCGCTTAATCGAATTGTCGATATCACACAAATTTTGACACGCCTTAGCTTGACTAATTCACGAAATTTACATCTGCGCAAAGAAAATCGTCTACGTGCCATTCAATCATCGCTTCTTGGCTGATAATGATAGTGCAACACGATTTATTGATTTTATGCTAGATGTTATTTTAGAAACGCTAAAAAAATCATCAACTTAAAGTTAGCGATATATCAAGTTTTATCAGAAGTTCAAGCCGAATTTTATCAACAAGTCAAAACTTATCTGACCACTCGATCTTATATTACAAGCGCTCAGGCACAAAAGTTAGGCTCTATAATAAATCGTGTGGGAAAAATTCCCAGACGATTTTTTTGCAAAAAAAATCCTTCCTTCTATAATGTGAGTTACTAAGCAACACAAAAGAAAGGAAAGACATGTTTAATTATATCCTAAGTAAGTATCATTTACAAGAAAAAGACTGGTTATATTCAGATACTTCCCC
>NZ_BLLI01000062.1 GCF_011170085.1 Pseudolactococcus hodotermopsidis
TAAAATCAAAACCTTTAAGTGTATGGCTCAGAAATATCGTAATCGAAGAAAGAGGCACTTACTTCGGGCGTCCTTAATTTGTGGTATTATCAATTTCGAAATTTAATTTCGGGAGAAGTCTATTATACTTAAATATCTCAAAAAATGCGACGATAAGCTATTTTTTAGGTATTTGCATATCTAACAAATTATCCGTCGAATTCGTTTGTTCTTTCTGCTTCTTTGACAAACTTATTGGCAACTGCTTCGAGTGCCAATTCATCTTCGTCACCGATATAATTGTCATCATTGATTTCATCCAGATTGGCAAACATTTCGATATGACATTTATGGTTGGTCAGGGTAATCGGGGCATCACCGCCGTATTCGCCATCAAGATTAATCATCATGCGATCATTTGACTGAGGTTCTATTTTAATTTTACTCGTTTTGATATATTCAATTTTTTTGTCTTCAATGTGCTTGCCACCATTTATCACAAGTCCTATAAGACGAATCATCTCAAATAAATTAGCTGTTTTGACGAGGATTAGCGTGAAAAGTCCGTCATCTAATTGCGCATCTGGCGCAATTTTCTCAAACCCACCAACAGAATTTGTCAACGCTGCAAAAAACATTGATATTTTACCTTCAAAGACACCATTATCATGCGTGATTTTAATAGGAACTGCCTTGATTCGTGGTAGCAATTCAGCCCCTTTGACGATGTAGGCAAGGTAGCCAAAAGCCGTTTTGAGCTGCGATGGCACACTATAAGTTAGCTCAGTAAAAGAACCACCCGCAGCAATGTTAATAAAATAATTATCTTCTCCAGCACGACCAATATCCATGTTCAAAGTCTGATTTTTGCCAATGATTTTGGCCGCTGCAACAGGATTATTGCGCGGAATTTTTAGCGCACGCGCAAAATCATTGGTTGTACCAGCTGGAATAATACCAAGTTTTGGTCGTTTTTTTAAGGGCGCAATGCCATTGACAACTTCATTTATCGTGCCATCGCCACCAGCTGCAACAATCATCTCAAATCCTGCTTGCGCTGCGCGTTCTGCTTCATTTTTAGCAGAATTTTCGGCAGCTGTCGTTGCAAATGCGGATGTTTCATAGCCAAAACTTTCCAAAACATCGAGAATTTCTGCGATATTTTTTCGCATCGTTTCTTGCCCTGATGTCGGATTATATATCAGTCTTGCTTTCATAAGTTTATCAACTCCTCTTCTGTCCAGATGTCAATTTCCAATTCCTGAGCTTTTATCAATTTGCTACCCGCATCTGCGCCCGCGATAACGATGTCAGTTTTTTTCGACACGCTGCCGCTAACATTTGCACCTAGATTTTCCAGTTTTTCCTTGGCCTCATTACGCGTTAATTGCGCTAACTTGCCTGTCAAAACAACCGTTTTGCCTGACAATAAGGCATCATCACGCTTAACTGTTCCTAAGTAATTGAAATTGACACCTACTACTTGCAATTCTGCTAAAAGTCTTTTCGTCCCGTCTAGCGCAAAATATTTGGTCAAACTTTCCGCTAGAACCACGCCAATTGTTGGAATAGCTGATAACTCTTCGACTGTTGCTTTTGAAATGGTCGTCAAATCTGATAAATTTTCAGCAATTATTTTGGCAGCTTTTGCGCCAACATGACGGATTCCAAGTCCAAAAATCAGTTTTTCGACTGAATTTTTTTTCGAGAATTGAATTGACTGATAGAGTTTTTCTGCTGATTTTTCCTTAACTTTATCGAGTGTCAGCAAATCTTCCACCGTTAATTGATATAAATCAGCTACATCAGTCACTAATTTTTTGTCAAATAATTGGGTGACAACTGCAATGCCTAGACCTGTAATTGCCATAGCGCCACGACTGGCAAAATGAATTAGTTTTTCGCGAATTTGCGCAGGACAAAGCGGATTGACACAACGAAGTGCGACTTCATCTTCAAAATGTTGCAGTTCTGAGTCGCATTCTGGGCAAGTTGTCGGAATGAGCAAGTCGACTGAATTTTCGGGACGTTTGTCAACAAGAACACGCTGAACTTTAGGAATGATGTCGCCAGCCTTATAAATCACGACTGTATCGCCAAGTCTGATGTCTTTTTCCTTGATATAGTCAACATTGTGCAAAGTGGCACGTGCAACTGTTGTTTGCGCTAATAAAACAGGCGTCATATTAGCAGTTGGCGTGACAACACCTGTCCGACCGACTGTCCAATCAACGCTGAGAATTTCTGTTTCAGCGAGTTCGGCGGGAAATTTGTAGGCAATTGCCCATTTTGGAAATTTAACTGTAAAGCCAAGTTCATCTTGCTGTGTTAAATTATTGACTTTTATCACAACGCCATCAATATCGTAGGCTAAGTCGTCACGCATTTCCGAAATTTCTTGGATAAACGCCCAAATTTCAGTCATATTGGTCGCAAAAGTACGCCTGTGATTGACAACTAGACCGAGCTTTTCAAGATAGATCAAAACTTCTTCTTGGGTGTCGTTAGTTGCGGGGCTTGCCTCTTGATAAAGAAAAGTAGCTAAACCGCGTTTGGCAACGACCTTGGTGTCAAGTTGTCTGAGCGTGCCAGCTGCAGCATTGCGCGGATTGGCAAATGACGGCAAACCGTCTTCTTCCCGTTCTTGGTTAAGTTTTTGGAAATTTTTGCGTGGCAAATAAGCCTCGCCACGAACAACGATGTCAATCGGTTCTGTCAAATAAAGTGGCACATCCTTGATACGCTTGACTTGCTCGGTAATATTTTCTCCGATTGTGCCGTCTCCACGTGTTGCTGCCGTTTTCAGAACGCCATTTTCATAAACCAAAGACAGCGATAAACCGTCGATTTTGAGTTCGCAGATGTATTCTGGGTTATCAATTTCCTTGCGGACACGTACATCAAAAGCCTCGATTTCTTCGCGTGAAAAGGCGTCTTGTAGACTATATAGTTGGTAATCGTGTGTATATTTTTCAAAGCCAGATAAGACAACGTCGCCCGTTCTGTGTGTCGGCGAATCTGCTCGGATAAGGTTCGGATTTTCCGATTCTAATGTGGCGAGTTCACGATAAAGTCGGTCGTACTCGGCATCCTCGATTGTTGGATTGTCTAATGTGTAGTATTCACGGGCATATTGGTTAAGTTGTTCAGTTAATGTTTTGATTTTTGATTCTATGCTCATACTTTAATTTTAACACAATTAAACGAAAAATATTATCAAAAACTGTCGCAAGCCAAACACCCCAGATTTCAAGTCCTAATACTGTTCCTAAAAGCCAAGCAAGCCCAATGCGAATCGACCACATGCCAATCAAAGTTGCATAAAATGGCGTTTTAGCATCGCCCATTGCCTGCAAAGCCGCTGTATAAATGATAACGCCTGCAACAATAGGTTCGCTGATAAATGAAATAAAAATGACAACGCGTGTTGCTGTGACAGCGCTGGCATTTGCCGTGAAAAAAACTGTAAGAACTGGCGCTAAAGCAAATAAAATACCGCCTAAAATCGTACTGATAATCGCTGTTATCCAAAATGATTTTTTGGTTAAAGTCCGAACTTCCACTAGATTTCGCGCACCAAAAGCCCGCGCAATCAAAATGCTAGCGCCTGTCGCAAAACCAAAAGCAGGCAGATAATTATAGGCTGTAATTGTCTCGCCAATCGAATTGCCCGCAAAAATATCTGTTCCGTAAGCAATAATAATCACAAAAATAACAATATCACCAACTCTCATCAGCAGACGTTCGCCCATGATTGGCAAGCCTCTTTTAAGAATTTCTGATTTGAAAATGTTATTTTTCATTGAGAATAGCTTGCCATCTAAAGGGTTACTCGTTTTTTGTAATTGTCTAAAAAGTAGGAGAACGCCAACTAATCTCGAAAGTGCTGTACCAATTCCTGCACCTAAAATACCAAGTTTGGGCAAACCGAATAAGCCAAAAATCAATACCAAATCTAACAGAAAATTCAGGAGATTAACAACTAAATTAACATATAAAGGCATTCGCGCTTGTCCAGATGTTCTGACGAGCTGACCCAATACGGTCATCAAGACAATTAGAAAACTTGTACCTGCAATCACTCTAAAAAAGAGGAGACTTTGTTGCAAAATGTCATCTCTTGCGCCCATAAGTTGGAGAAGTGGTCTTGCTAATATCAAGGACAAAATTGATAAAATCAGACCAATTATCAAAGATAGGGCAATAGATTGCCTAACCGTTTCTGAAATAGCTTCTGTTTTTTTAGCGCCAATAACATTTGATAAAACAGTTGCAATCGCAACAGCAAGGGCGATGAAAACTGCTTGATAAACCGCCATGATAGCATTTACGAGACTGACCGCAGACACCGCAACAAGCGAAATTTTAGCAATTAGCACACTATCAATAAAGCCGACAGTCGTTTGCAAAATGTTTTCAAAAACGGCGGGAAGAGCGTAATTGATAAGTTCTTTAGTATTTTTTTTCATGCTATTTTTTCTACACTAAAAGCCATGAATCATGGCTTAATTGATTAGATTTTCACTTTCATTAAAAATTTTGTCTCGAAAGTCAATCACTTCTTGCAAAGTGTTTATGGCTATGATTTTATCTCCGATTGCGGGTGCTTCACGTTCATTTATCGGCAACTTGATCGCTTTATCAGTTGGTTTGACAAGCGTTTGCAAATCGTCGATTTTATTGTTAATGTTTTGGTAATTATCGTCGATTTTATTGAGAATATCTCGAACATCGGTCAAGGTTGTCAAAAGTTCGTTTAAGGTCATCTCTGGCGCGCCAACGATTTTTTTATTACTTTTTGGTAATGCCGACGGAGTTATCGTTTCTGATTCTAGTTTAGCTGTTAAATCTTTGATTTCTGCCGCCGTTGCCGTTGGCTCGACTAACAGAGCTTTCAGCGCATAAGCCGTGCCTGAGAGACTCTGGTCTGCCAAATTCAGCAAGGTAAATTTCGCTTTACTGATAATATCAGAATTGATACTGTATTCATAAATCAGTTCGCCACCATAGTTACTATAACGACGAGCTGAATTTTCACGAATCTTCTCAAAAATATAATCTTCCTCTATCATAATTGGAATTGGTTCAACGATAACTGTTCCTAATTCGCCATCTAAAAGGCGCGACTCAGCAATCTCTCTCTCCGTATTTTTCAAAACATAGCGAACAGTCATAGATGTGATTGTTTCGACATATTCAATTACCAAAACCTGAGGATCATTGTCGAAAAACAGATTACCATTACTTGTTGAATCTGCCGTAATTTCAGGAAGTTTATCAACAATTTTTTTGACAATTTTCCCCGTCTCATCACGATAAGTAATACTCAAACGATAATTTGGAAATAGTAAATCGCCCAATTTGCTTGTATCAAAATTTTGACCAGATTTAGCAGTCAAAGCGTATTCCTGTTCGACTCCCTCCGCCACCACAATCCGAACATAGAGTTGCTGAAAATCTGGCGCATAGAGTACCAAAAATTCTTGATTGCAAGTCGTGAATATCAATTCTTCAGGATGTTTTTCGGTCAAGATATGAAAACCAGGCAAAGTAAAATGTACAGGTTTCTCAACCTTTTCACCGACTTGACCAATCAAAACTTTGGTATCAAAAACAGGACTTCCGTCCATTTTCTGATAATGAAATTCAATCTTTGATGTCAAAGTTACCATTTTCACCCTTATTTTATTCTTTTTATAAGTTTTATTTCATCTGCATAAGATATTACCAAATTATACCTTAAATTGAATGATTTTTCAACAATCTCATGATTTTTTTGGTAAAATAGTAGTTATGAACTATTACATTTTGGCGAACCCTCATGCGGGGCATGGTCACGGCAAGCAAGTAACCGATGAATTAACAAGCTATTTAACGCATAAAAAGATTACTTTTCGACTGTTTGAAACCCATCAGCCATTTGATGAAAATCGCTTGATGGCTGATATTTTGGCGCAAAAAACAGCGGCAGATCGCATTTTGATTATCGGTGGTGACGGCACAATTTCTTTGTCGGTTAATGCGCTACCCGAAAATCAAGCTTTTTCCTATATCCCTGCTGGTTCTGGCAATGATTTTGGTCGTGGTCTTGGCATTTCGCTAAAAGACACGATTGCGACTTTTGATAACATTCACAAGGCACAACCCAAAGAAATCTTCATGCTCAACTACGTTTCCGAAAATCTGTCTGGTCTTGCGACCAACAATTTTGGCATTGGGCTTGATGCCGCCATGGTTGATGCGACCAACAAAAGTCTGACCAAGGGCGTTTTGAACAAGTTCAAGTCGGGGCAGCTCGCCTATCTCTTGAGTGCGCTCCACGTCGTTTTGATTAAAAAACCTTTTGGCGTGACGGTTAATGGTGTCAGATTTGACAAGGCGTTTTTGTTTACAATGACGAATCACTCTTTTTTTGGTGGTGGCATTCCGCTTGCGCCAGATGCCAAGATAACAGATTCTGATATTCATTTGATTGAACTTGATCGTTTTAATATCGTTGGCGTTTTTGCACTGATTCCCAAAATTATACAAGCCAAACATTTTGCCAGTAAACATGTGCATCATCTGGTGGACAAAAAATTTGAACTGGTCATTGATAGCGACCAACTCGTTCAGATTGACGGCGAGATTCACAAGCTCAAAGCAGGACAAAAATTAACCGTGACAACACAAAAACGAACGATTTTGAAATAATCGTTCGTTTTTTTTCATTCTTTATTCAAATGACGCAAAAGTTCATCAATCTTGCCACCATAGGCAACGGATTCATCTTTTGCAAAAGTCAAATCTGGAATTTTGTAAAGTGTCATGCGCTTGGCAAGTTCACTTTTAATAGCGCCTGTTGCTTTTTTGAGTCCAATGCGCGCTTTTTCATTGTCAGATGCGAGATCTGACAAAATGCTGTAATAAACCGTGGCTTGACTGAGGTCGCCCGTAATTTGCACGTCAGAAATATTGACTTCTTGCACGCGCGGATCACGGATTTTCATGCGGAGAATATCATTAATCTCACGCATAAGCTCAACCGCCACACGATCACTGCGATGTGTATTTGACATATGCTGTCCTTTCTAATATTTTTTTAATCAAAATGTTTATCAACAATTAATCCACCATGAAACAGTAATTCATAGATCAACTCCGTTTTATAGAAGATTTTTTCATTGCCAGAAAACCAGTCAAATTCGCCTGTAACGGTCATGATATACTCGTTCAAGTATAAAAACGAAACACAAGATTTTGAGATAGTTTCAGACAAATCAAGGAAATCAGTCGCAAGCGTATAGGTATACGGTAAGAATGGTTGACGAAGAGTTGGCTGAAACTAGCCAAAATCTGTTTCGTTTTTGTGCTTGAATGAGTGCGATAAGGATAACGCTCATCTGGAAAAGTCAGCGCTTTTTTTAAGAAAGCACTCTTGAAGTTATCACTCAAAACGCGCCCTGTATAATTGCTTACCCTCTTCCCAAATGGCCTCTTCACCAGAAAAAAGGTGCGTGCCAAGATAGGTATCAATGTAGCGCAAATCGCCATTTTGATAGTGATAATCATAAGAGGAGGGGCGGCTACTAGTCATTTTCCCACTACCTGTCGCATACGTGTTTTTCTTAGCTTTTAATGGAAACTTGATATATTTTTCCATAACTTTTCTTATATAATATTAATCCCTAGAGAAGTCGCTAAAGCCAGTGCTTGACTGGGATTGACTTTCAAACCTCTGATCGTATTTAAACTGTATGTGATGTAGTCAAAAGTCGCGTTTGAAAAATCTAGCTTATTCATAGGTGTATGCGCCCAATTTGTCGCTGTCAAATCGCAAGTTTGAAAAGTCAAATTGGTGTATTTGACTTCTGAAAATTCGCTCTCTAGCAACGTTGTTTCACTGAATAAACTGTTTTTAAACTTGCAAAAGTTGAAAGACGTATAATTGAGCAATGACTTATCGAAAACGCAGTCATGCAACACACTTTCAGCAAAATTCGCGCCTGTCAAACGACAATTATTAAAGACAACACGATGAAAACTTGCCATGAGCCAAGCAACATTTGACAGATCGCAGTTGTTAAAAATCACATCCAGACATTCAAAGCTGGCAAATTGCACACCTGAAAAATCACAGTTTGTAAAAACAGCTTTGCGAAAACAGACACGTTCACAAAATGAACGGTCTGCCTTGCTGTCCCTGTAATGTACCTCGGTAAAATAACCTTCTTCTGCCAAAATCAAGTCATTTGAGACAAGCAAATCTGCTGAAATTTGTGGTTTTAGGATGACCATATTATATTAAACCTTATTATATCTTTCGCGCCACATGAGTACTTGCCGCATAACAGGTGCCCATAGGCTTCAACACGCTGTTATTTATACTAATTTAAGCATAAAAACGAAACCTAAGATTTTAAAATAGTCTCAAATAAAATCTGTTCCATTTTTGTGCTTAAACGAGTCTATCATGCGTGCTCCATTTTAACGTTTGATTTCAACCATTTCATAAACTTCAAACGTATCATCAACTGCAATATCGTTGTAGCCGTCAATCATGAGACCGCCCTCATTGCCTTTGTTGACTTCCTTAACGTCGTCTTTGTAATGTTTGAGCGACGAGAGGTTACCGTCAGCGATGACGATACCGTCACGAATTACGCGCACACTAGCGTCACGCTTGACTGAACCCGACAAGACCATGAAACCTGCAATTGTGCCAACTCTTGAAACAACGAAAGTTTCACGAACGACAGCCTCACCGATGATTTTTTCTTCAAATTCAGGATCAAGCATGCCTTTCATGGCAGTTTCGACTTCTTCGATAACCTTGTAAATGATACTGTGGAGACGAATCTCAACGTCATCACTTTCTGCTTGTTGGCGCGCAAGTGGTGTCGGACGAACATTGAAACCGATGATAACAGCATTTGCTGCCTCGGCAAGTGACACATCCGACTCATTAATCGCACCAACGGCACTATGAACGATGTCAACTTTCACACCCTCAACTTCGATTTTTTGAAGTGAGGCAGCGAGCGCCTCAGCTGACCCTTGTACGTCAGCTTTGATGATAACATTGACAGACTTGACTTGCCCTTCTTTAAGCGTGTCAAAGAGATTTTCAAGACTAACACGGTGCGTGCTGCTACGTTGATGAAGGAGCGCACGTTTGGCACGTTCTTCCCCAACTGAGCGCGCCGTTTTTTCGTCTTCAAAGACGGCAAAATGGTCGCCAGCTTGTGGCACATCATTTAGACCTGTAATTTCGACTGGACTTGACGGTCCTGCTGATTTTTCACGGCGTCCAAGGTCATTGACCATAGCACGCACACGACCAAACGTATTTCCGACAACAATCGGATCTTGTTGGTGGAGTGTCCCTTGTTGGACAAGCAATGTTGCGATTGCCCCTTTGCCCTTGTCCAGACGTGCCTCAACGACTGTACCAATTGCTTTGACAGTCGGATCAGCTTTAAGTTCTTGAAATTCTGCTACTAAAAGGACTGTTTCTAAAAGTTCTTCGATATTTGTATTAAATTTAGCTGAAATTTCAACAAATTCTGAATCTCCGCCCCACGCTTGACTCATGACACCATGTTCTGAAAGCTCTTGAATCACACGCTGAGGATTTGCACCAGGCTTGTCAATTTTGTTGATAGCGACAATCATTGGTACACCAGCAGCTTTGGAGTGGTTAATCGCCTCAATCGTTTGGGGCATCACGCCATCATCTGCCGCAACAACCAAAATCGTGATGTCGGTAACAGAGGCACCGCGCGCCCGCATGCTCGTGAAAGCCTCATGCCCAGGTGTATCAAGGAAAGTGATTTTTTTACCATTTTCCTCGATTTGATAAGCGCCGATATGTTGTGTGATACCACCCGCCTCGCCACTTGTCACGCGCGAATTGCGCAATGTATCAAGGAGCGTTGTCTTACCATGGTCAACGTGTCCCATGATGGTCACGACTGGTGGACGTTCAACTAAGGCAGCCTCATTAAGATAACCATCCTCAATGAACAGACGTTCAATGTCTGTTTTATCTTCTTCAACTTTTTTCTCAGGCGTAATCCCGTAGTCCATAAGCAAAAGTTCGATTGTATCTGCATCAAGCGACTGGTTTTGCGTGGTCATCACACCCATGAGGAAAAGTTTTTTGACAAGTTCAGCTGGCTCGCGTTTGATACGTTTTGCCAACTCAGCAATCGTCATGCCCTCAGTATAGACAAGACTTTCTGGTAATTCATGGAATTTACGTTGAACAACAGGTTGTGGTGCAACTTGTTGACCACCGCGCTTACCTTTTTTCTTCTTGTTACTATTCCAGTTAGAATTACGCGCATTTCGGACTTGGTTCCGATTATCATTGACACGCAATGGTCCGCCTTGACGGTTGCCACCATTGTTATTTTGAGCACCTTGTCCACCACCGCTACTATTGTTATTGTTGCGGCTGCGCTTATTTTTGTTGCGGTTGGCATTGGCATTATTACTTGGCGCTACTGGTGCCGCTGCTGCGATGTCAGCAGCAGATTTGATAACCTTGATACCACCGTTTTTCGGCTTGATGTCCTCCGCACGCTTGATAACTTTGATACCACCATTGGCTGGGCGCGTAGGTTTCTTCGGCTTTTCTGGCTTAATTTCTGGTTTCTTTTCTACTTTGACTTCAGTTTTTTTCTCAGAAACAGGTTGTGCTGGCTTTGGCGCTACGGTGTCTTGTTTGACAGGTTCAGCTTTTTTTGGCTCTGCTTTTGGTGGTTGAGCAGAAGTAGGCGCAACAGTTTTACCACCGACTGCGATTACACGACCACTTGCCACTTCTTCATCGCTCAACACTTTTTTACCGCCCACAATAATCGGCCGATTACCAGTTTCTGTTTCAGTCACGACTTTTTTACCACCAGCAACAATCACACGGCTGTGAGTTTCTGTTTTTTCCGCTTTTTTCGGCGCAGCCTTAGCAGGTTTAGCAACTTTGCCACCATTTTTCTCGGCATTAAAAGACTTGAGTAGCGCTTTTGTTTGCTCAGCATCAATGCTTGAGCTGTGAGATTTGACAGGCAAGCCGATTTTTTGGGCATGGTCAACCAGTTCTTTATTGGTCAAACCGCTCTCTTTAGCGATTTGGTTAATACGTTTTTTCTCAGACAATCTAGTGTCCTCCTTGTTTATCTTCTTATTTCATAAGACTCTCCATTTTCTTGGCAAATCCTTTATCTTGAACGGCGATAACTTTGCGTTCGCTACCAATAGCGTGCGACAGTTCAGCCGTTGAAAAGGTGTCTATCATGGGAATTTCATAGTAAGTTGTTTTATCAGTCATGCGTTTGATGAGATTTTCAGCACCGTCATGTGCAACAAAAACCAATCTCGCACGCTCAGCTTGGATCGATTTGATAACAAGTTCTTCACCTGTTACAATCTTTCCTGCTTTTTTTGCCATGCCTAAGGCATTGAGCAATTTTGTTTTGTTAAATTCTGTGATTTCAGTCATCGTTTCTCAAATTTCTGGTGCCTCATCTATTGAATAGGTCACATTTGCGAGCTTTTCACGTTCAACCAAATGGTCAACATAAGTAATCAGCTCATCATAGAAATCAGCCGCAATTTGCGTTTGAAATGTGCGGTCAAAAATCCGTTTTTTCTTGGCAAGTTTCGCCTCATCTTTTTTAATGGCAATATAAGCGCCACGCCCCGCAGCTTTTCCAGTTGGGTCAATGCTAATCTCCCCATTTTTATTGAAAGCAATTCTCAACAATTGTTTTTTGGGAAACTGTTCATTTGAGACAACAGATTTTCTTAAGGGAATCTTCTTGGTTTTCGCCATGGTCATTCGCCTCCTCAACTTTTAATCAAGTGCCTCTTCAGCAACAATTTCCTCAGCTTGTTCAGCGACAACCTCTTTGGCCTCTTCGTCAAATCTTGATTGTGATTTGATGTCAATTTTGTTATTGGTCACATGTGCTGCTAGACGAACATTTTGCCCACGTTTGCCAATCGCAAGAGACAACTGGTCATCCGGCACTACAACAACAGTTTCGCCCGTTTCTTCGTCAACGATAACACGGTTGACTTTTGAAGGTTTCAAAGCATTTTGAATCAAAGTCGCACGGTCATCGTTCCACTCAATGATGTCCATGTTTTCGCCGTGAAGTTCATCAACCAAGGTGCGAATACGTGAACCACGTGGTCCAACAATCGTTCCAATCGCATCAACGTTGGGGTCGTTGGACTTGACGATAACCTTGGCACGATCGCCCGCCTCACGCGCAATACTGATAATCTCAACCGTCCCGTCGTAAACCTCAGGAATTTCCTTTTCAAACAGGCGTTTGAGGAGGTCGGGGTGCGTGCGACTAACATAGACAATCGGTCCTTTTTTAGACTGTTCAACGCCCGAAACATACACTTTGATTTTATCGCCAATTTGATAACGCTCGCCAGGAATTTGGTCACGCTTGCCAAGCATACTATCAACCTTGCCAAGATTGATGAAAATGGCACGATCATCCACACGCTCAACTGTTCCTTGGATAATTTCATTTTCATAACGCTTGTACTCGTTAAAAATGATTGTATGCGATTCTTCACGCATTTTATTCATGATAACTTGCTTAGCCGCATTGGCAGCAGTCCGCGCGAAATCTTTTGGCTTTTCTTCAAAACGAATTTTGTCGCCGATTTGATAATGCGGATTAAGCATCAGCGCATCATCAAGACTCATCTCCAGACGGCTGTCAAAAACTTCATCAACCACTTCACGCGTCGAGTAAACAATAAAATCGCCCTTGGCATCATTATACTCAATCGTCACATTTTGTGATTGATTGTATTGCTTTTTGTAAGCTGCCGTCAAAGCCTCCGCAATCGCACCGATAACAACCTCTGGCGAAATGCCCTTTTCTTCTTCCAAAAGGGTGAATGCAGCTTGCATTTCCTTACTCATTTTAATCCTCTTTTCTTTTTTATTTTTAATGTTTGTGTTAAATTTTAACTTGTGTTTGAGCCTTGGCAATATTTGAGAAATCAATCTCAACCGTTTTCTGACGTGTCTTGTCAAGATAACTTAGCGTGACAACATTGTCGGCAAACGCAACCAAATCTCCAACAAATTCCTTTTCGCCCTCAAGTTTCTGATAAAGCTTAACAAAAATGTAGTCGCCAATGTGCGCCTCAAAATCTGCCACCTTTTTCAAAGGACGTTCAGCACCAGGACTTGCAACCTCAAGCATATAGGCACTCGGAAAGGGATCTGGCGTGATTTTATCAAGCTCGGGACTGATAATCTCCGATAAATCAGCCGTATCTTGCAAAGTGATGCCGTCTGGCTTATCAACAAGCACTGACAAAACTTGATCAGTACCGAGCTTTGACCACTCGACATCCACCAACTCAAACGGCGCGGGCAGCTTGCCGTCAAGGTGCGCTAACACTGTTTCTATGATCGTTGTAGACATAGGACTCCTTTCTACTAAACAATAGGAGCGCTCATCGTGAGCGCTCCTTTCTTTTGTTCTTTATAGTTATTATAGCATATTTTTTGGGAAATGCAAGTAGAATATTTTTGGCAATTTTATATTATCATTCGAAAGTGATAATGTCCTAAGTAGGTCGAAACATAAAATGTCCCAAATGTTAAACTAATACTTATGAAAAGGATATTACTCACTGTGAATGAATTGAAAAAGTATCGTGTTATCAAGTT
>NZ_BLLI01000063.1 GCF_011170085.1 Pseudolactococcus hodotermopsidis
AGAAAAACGCAAGTATATTCCCCAACAGTCACACCCGTGGAAACTTGCATCTTTCGAAAAATATCTCAGAAGAATCGGTAAGACGCTTCTGGAATATCAAGCTGAAAATTCAGCATAAATCATAACTAAATCATATCAAAAATGGAATCTAAAAGCAAATTTTGCTTTAGCAAAACGTAACTCATGTTTAGACTTTTTTTGGGACATTTTCAATTTCGCTTGACAGTATTTATTTTTTATGTTGTGTATTTAAACAAACTAATGGACATTTACATGACAAAAAAACACCATTCCCGATAGAAGAGTGTCATTATTTTCTAAATTTAACAACAAAAGTCGCCCCTTGCCCAAGTTCACTGGTTACTTTAATCGAGCCACCAGTCAACTCAATCACGCGCAGTGTCAGTGCCATACCCAAACCATTGCCCTCAGCCGAATGCGAGGTATCGCCTTGATAAAATTTCTCAAAAAGGTGGTTGACGGTTTCTGCGTTCATACCGCACCCATTATCGCTAATGGTAACGGTCACGCTGTCCTCGTCAGAAATCTGCTTAATCGCAATTTTGCCACCATTATCCGTAAACTTCAAAGCATTTGACAAGAGATTATGCCAGACAATCTCTAACATGCCCTTGTCCGCCGTGATGATTTGGCGCTCCTCTAAGTCAACCTCAAGCTCAATTTCCTTTTTATCCAAAATGTCCTCAAATACCAAAATACACTCTGGTAGCTGTTTTGACAGGTCAAATGGCTGAATCTCAGGCATGATTTCCTGATTATCGAGCTTACTCAACTTCAAGATATTTGCCACCAACTGATTCAGCTTTTTGGCTGCCGTGATAATCGTCTGCGCATACTCATCTCGCTCATCATCCGTCAAATACTCACTTTGTAGCGCCGCCGCATAATTTTGAATAATCGCTAAAGGCGTTTTGATTTCGTGGGAAACATTACTGATAAAGTCATTTTTCAGCGTCTCAATACTCCCAAGCTCCTCAACCATGGTGTTGAAATCTTCATACATCACATCAATAAAATCGTGTTTATCCGCCGTGTGAAATGGTTCCAGATACACAGAAAAGTCACCTTTTGCGACCTCCTTAGCACCATTGCTCAGCCGTCTCATCGGTCGCTCAAAAGCTCGGATTTTCTGTCTCGATGTTATCCAGCAAAAAACACCCGTGACAATCGCCCAATAGCCAAGCATACCGAAAATAAAAGGCAAAGGCATTTTCTCTAAAGCAACATATTCTGCATAAATCATAGACTGCCCAGTCGCCAAAGTCAGCAAGATAAAATAAGTCAAGCTAATTTCAAGCCAAGTAAAATGTCTTTTTTTGACTCTTGGGTCATTTTCGATTGGCTTACGCTTGGTCATTTAACACCGCCTTGTAGCCCAAACCATGTACCGTGACAATCTTAAAATCAGTACAGTCGGAAAATTTATCGCGCAATTTCGTGATATAAACATCAACCGCACGCAGACTAGTCTCACTGCCAATTCCCCAAAATTCATCCATGAGCTGCGCCCGAGAAAACGTTTTTTTCGGATAAGACAGCAACTTAAAGAGAATATTAAACTCGCGGACTGTGACTGGAATCTCCTTGTCATCAAGCAAAGCAACGTTTTCATCAGCATTTAGCACCAGATTACCAACCACCAACTTTTTATCTAGCGCAATGTTAGCACGGCGCAAGAGCGCACCAATCCGCAGCAAAAGCTCATCAAACTCAATCGGTTTGACCATATAATCGTCAATGCCAAGCCGAAAGCCTTTTTGCTTGGCCATCATGTCGTCACGCGCCGTTATAAAAAGAATCGGAATCGTCTGATTCAACCCACGCACCGTTTCAGCGAACTCGAACCCATCAATCTCAGGCATCATGATGTCCGAAATAATCAAATCATAAGGTTTGTTATACATCTCCTCATAAGCTGCGTTGGCTCTGAGACAGCCTGTCGCCGCATAACCATGCGCCGTTAGTTGCGCACAGACGATTTTATTAAGCTTGATGTCATCCTCGACGACCAGAATTTTAAACATATTTGACACCTTTCATTTTCTCTATTTTAGCATGAAAATGTTTGAGAAATGTTAATAAAGATGAAATTTTTAAAAATAACAAAAAACAAGCAATAGAAATCACTTGTTTCTCTACCAATTCTATTTATACAAAGATTTGGACTTGCCATACCACCATTTAAAGAAATGTTTCTGCAACCATGGCTGAAGCCATTTATCTAAGCCAAATGCGCGTCCTGAACCATTCATCAAGGCAATAGCGACAAAGATAAACCAGACATTGACCCAGTAAAACATACCAGAAAGTGAGAACATGACAGTCAGCGCCGCCGTTGAAGCTGCCGCAAGCCATGTAAAGGCGCCAACAATCAAGGCAAGCGCCAGAGCAACTTCGACAACCGACATGAATTTTTGCATGAAAAGTGCGACTTCTTTGTTTGGAATCATCAATTTGAAAATCGGTTCTAACCAATTTGGCACTTTGTCAAGTACCGCCATGGGTTCGTGTCCGTATGAATAAGACAGGCCAAACTCGGCAACAGATTTAGTTGCCTCGGCTGCACCAGAAGTCGCTGCGGTTGTTACAGCATCTGTCGCACCACTGGCTGCTGCGGTGGCATCGGCTACTGGCGCTGCAGTTTCAGCTGCACCACTGGCTGCCGCTGTCGCATCTGCTGCACCATTTGCTGCGACTTTAGCCGTTTCTTTAAGCCAAGCAAATGGAAAATGCAAGTCGTCCGTGAACCATGAACCTTTACCGAACCAAGTTGACGGTTTTAAGAGTTTGCCATCGCCAACCCATTTTGATGAGGCTTCTGTCAACCAGACAAAGCCGTAAAATATCCGTAATGGTACTGACCAGAGTACATTTGCCAAACGAGAGGTGTGACCACGGAAAAGATTACGATTGTCTGGTGTGTGGAAAAACTCGTTTTTCAGATAAGTGAAAAAATACCAGAGACTGCCGATTTGCAAGGTATAAAGCACATAAATCAGATGTTTGACCGCCATAGCAAAAAAACCAGACAAGTGCAATTTGCCCATGAGACTGGCAACTCCCCATTTTGAGCCAACAGAAACCATGGTGCCTTGATATTTGCCAACAAATTGATGCTTGTCGCCACCCTTTATATCAGCGATAATATTTTCAGCCGCCGTATGCGCTGTTTGCTCAGCTGCCTCAACGATTTGTGGTGTCGGCCGACCTGTCGCCTCTTCGATAAAACCAGAGACATCTCCCGCAACGTAAATCCCCTTGCCCTCAAAGCCTTGCGCCTCCATATAGGCATTGGCTGTCAAACGATGACCACGCTCAGTTTCAGCAAGACCGTAACCTTGCGCTTGCGTATTGCCTTGCACACCCGTCGTCCAGATTAATGTATAGGTTGGTATATCAGCGCCGTCTTTGATTTTGATATGGTCAGACTTGACTTCTGTAATCGCTTGATTGAGTAAAAGATTGACATTTTTCTTCGCCAAATATTTGGCAACTTTATCCGCATCTGGGCGATCCAAGGTATTGAGAATGGTTGGCATCATTTCAACAACATTGAGCGTAATATCAGATTCGTCTAACTTGTAATCACGCGCCACAACAGCCCGCCAGTCAATCAACTCACCGACCATTTCAATTCCTGTAAAACCTGACCCCGCCACAACAAAATTGAGCATAGCTTGACGCTTTTTGTCGTCATGTTCCAAAGATGCCTTTTCAACCGTTGCCTCTAAATGACGCTTAATTTTAAGGGCATCCGCCATTGACCACAAAGTGAAAGCATTTTCCTTGACCCCAAGTACACCAAAGTCGTTTGGCTCGCCACCAATCGCCACAATCACATAGTCAAAATCGAGCGTTCCGCTAGCTTTAGTCGTGATTTTCTTGGCTTTTTTATCCAAGCCAATGACTTCATCAGTCAAGATTTGCACATTTTTACGGTGCGCAAACAACTTATGCAAATCATACTGAGCGTTGGTAAATGGCACACGACCAGCCGCCACTTCATGTAGCTGTGTCATCATCGTATGATAACTGTGTTTATCAATCAGCGTAATTTCGACTTCATTTTTCAGCTTTTTTGACAGCGTTTTAGTCGCCTTGATACCAGCAAAACCAGCACCAACAACAACAATTTTTTTCTTAGACATAATGTCTCCTATCAATAATAATTTCAGAAGCCACACGGACTACTAAACTCTACATTATTATAACGTTTTTAGGTAAAAATGTAAAATTTTACGACAGAAATACTTTTTAGAATACATACGCCATGCCATTTAAAATGTAGCTTCTCTCAAAAATTTTCAGTGATATATTTATAGACACCCTGACCAGCATGTGCGCCATCGCCTACGGCTGTTGTGATTTGGCGTAAGTCTTTTTGGCGAACGTCGCCAACAGCAAAAATGCCTGGAATTTTCGTTGCCATCTGTTCATCTGTGATAATCCACCCTGTTTCATCAGTGATACCAAGCTCCAAAACCGTTTCAGTCATCGGGTCAAGCCCAACATAGATGAACATACCGCCAAATTCTCGCTCAGAAATTTCATCTGTTTTGAGATTTCTAATCCGCACACCTGTGATTTTCATCTCATTGCCAAGAATTTCCTCAACAGTTGAATCCCAGATAAAGTCAATTTTATCATTGGCAAAAGCACGATCTTGGATAATTTTTTGCGCTCGCAATTCATCACGACGATGTAAAATGGTCACAGATTTGGCAAAACGTGTCAAGAAAATCGCCTCTTCAACTGCCGAGTCGCCACCACCAACAACCAAAAGATCTTGATTGCGGAAAAATGCCCCATCACAAACCGCACAATAAGAAACACCGCGTGCGCCGTATGTTTCCTCGCCTGGAACATTCAAATGACGATGATTGGCTCCTGTTGCAATAACTACCGTTTTTGTATCAAATTCAGCATCTTCGGTCGTCACTTTTTTCGTGCCATCAGAATTGACACGCACATTTTTGACAATACCATAAGCATTTTCAACACCGAGCGCCTCAAGCGGCTCGTGCATTTTCATTGATAACTCAGGTCCCATGATTGTGCCATAGCCAGGATAATTTTCAATCTCCGCTGTGTTATTCATTTGACCGCCTGGCGCACCTTGCTCTAGCAACAAAACTTTGAGTTCACTACGTGCTGCATACATCGCAGCCGTCATGCCACCAGGTCCTGCACCGATTACTATTGTGTCATATAAAGTCATTTTATTTCCTCAATCTTTTCTTTAGACATTATGATAAAAAAGCTACTTCCATTATAACCGAAAATCCTTTTTTTTACTCAAATAACGATTCATCTTGCCTTTAAAATAATAAGAAATGCCACAATAGCAAAGCTCAAAATTGGAATAATCAAAATATCAATCAATAAAATATCAAAAATCTTGTTTTTTCGTTCAAGTTTTGGCTTGTCATAATGTCTTGCAAGCATCGCCAAGGCGTAAATGCCACTAACAACTGCAACAAACCCAGCTGAAATCAGCAAAGATTTTAAGTAAAGGCTTAACATATCTGACATTAAAGAAAGCTCCCCATTTCGAGATTTAATTGTTTGGTATGGCGTGCCAAAAATTCTTTCGTTCTTGGATGCTTCGGCGCATAAAAAACGTCTTCTGGCTTGCCTTCCTCGATGATTTTACCCTTTTCAAGGAAAAGCACTTTAGTTGCAACATGATAAACAAAATCCATTTCATGGCTGACGATAATCATCGTTTGTCCCGCTTTTGCCGCTTGAATAATTGATTCCTGCACCTCGCCAACTAGCTCTGGATCAAGCGCCGATGTTGGTTCATCAAGCAGTAAAAGCTCTGGTTTCATCGCCAAAGCCCGCGCCAAACCAACGCGCTGCTTTTGCCCACCTGATAAAAATTTTGGATAATAATCAACGCGCTCCGCCAAACCAACTTTTTCAAGTTCCTTTGCTGCAATCTCAGCTGCTTCTTTTTTAGGTATTTTTTTGACCTGAACCAAGCCTTCCATAACATTTTCAAGCGCAGTTTGACGTTCAAAAAGGTTAAATTGTTGGAAAACCATAGCCGTTTGACGGCGAAGTTTCAAAATATCAGCTTTGGAAATGTTGGCATAATCAATTTTTAAATCAGCAATTTCAACTTGACCTGAATTTGGTGTCTCAAGGTAATTGATTGAGCGCAGAAAAGTTGATTTGCCTGCACCTGAACCGCCAATCAGCGCAATCACATCCCCTTGTTCAATATCAAGCGATACATTATCCAAAACGATATGATCGCCAAATTGTTTATAGAGATTTGAGAGTTTAATCGTCATGTTTAGCCTCCTTGTTAGACGTTGCATAGCTATGGTCAAAAGGATTTCCTGTTTGAATCAAGCTAGATTTATTTTTAGCTTTCGGTGTGATTTGCAATTGCTTCTCCAAAAGTCTAATCAGATTTTCAAAAACAAAATTGATTGCCCAATAAACGAGCGCAACCGCTAGATAACTTTCAAAAATGCGAAATGTCGAGCCACCAAGAATTTTTGCCTCAGCCGTCATCTCAATCACGCCCGCAACAAAAGCAAGAGAAGTTCCTTTGAGCAAGCCCATGAGCGCATTACCAAGCGGTGCAACGGCAACTGTCGCAGCTTCTGGCAAAGTAACACGCTTGAAAACTTGACGATTAGTCATACCGAGCGATTTTGCCGCCTCAATCTGTCCAACATCAACTGACTCAATCGCCGAGCGAATCGTTTCGGAGTTATAAGCGCCCTCATTAATCGCAAAAGTCAGAATAACAAAGAGCAAGGGCGAGATTTCATTGATATTATAAGTCGTGCCATAGTTGAGATTAATGGCTTTGAGAATCAAAGGAATGCCTGTGTACGTCAGCAATAGCTGAACATAGATTGGTGTCCCACGAATGAAACTGACCAACAATGCCCGAATTTGATCCAAAACAGGTAATTTGTTGATTTTAACCAAAGCTAAAAGTAGTCCCAAAATCAAGCCGATAACCATAGCAACGACCGTAATAATAAAGGATGTCGGCACACGTTCGATAATCGGAATAAAGGCATTGACAAAGGCTTCCCAGTTGAAAATCTTGTCAAAAAACATCCCCCAAAAATCAGGGAAAGTATACTCGCCCTTGATTGTCAAACTAAGCGTGAGAATGGCAATCACGATAACAGCTAAAATTCCTAATGCTATTTTTGTTACTTTTTTCATTTTAAATTAAAAACTTTCTATCATATTATTTGAAATAGTCAGCTACTGGCACATACTTGCCACCAGAATGTTTTTTTGATAACTCTTTCGAGTGTAACATTTGCTGTCAATTTTTTCAAGACTTTGTCACTATACTCATTTAACTAAAAAATGCATCTAGTACTGTCAAAACACCTAAAAATGCGACACGATAAAACTTAGTTGACTTCATAATCCCACTATTTCCTTTATTTATTTTATCATCTAAAATTTGTTTTCGTCATAAGAAAATAATAAGACGGCTGTCAAAAAAATAAAACGCTTGCGCGTTTTATTCAATATTTTATTATAATCCCGTAATTTTTGTATAATTATCAGATTCTTCAACAAAAATATCAATAGCAACAGTATTTTTATCAGCAACAGTCTTTATCCAATGACCAGATTTCTTAATCGTCTTAACTTGCGTATGGATATTTGTCGAGATAAAACCGTAGCGGTTGCGATAGGAATTGCACCAACTCCAACAATCAATCGGTGTCCACAAATGATAGCCGAAACAGTTTGACCCCTCTTTGATTCCCTTATGAATCCAGTACAGATGTTCCTTGATAAAAGTAATGCGATAATCGTCTGCAATCACACCGTCAGCGCCCAACCAGCGCTCCTCACGGCTGACACCCATACCATTTTCAGAAACAAACCAAGGAATATTTTTGTAATTTTCCTTGACATCCATGGCAATATCGTACATGGCTTTCGGATAGATTTCCCAACCTTTATCGTGATTCATGCGGCGCCCAGGCATATGATATTCTTGCCAAAACTTGTCAGGACTCCAGTCAATAGCAAGACTATTAGTCGAAAATTCGGGACGAGAAACGCGGTCAGGATGATAAAAATTGATACCAAGATAGTCAATCGTGTTAGCTTTGATAATCGCAAGTTCTTCCGAAGTTGCCTCCCAAATCGCCCCCTCTTGAGTGAGTAACGCAACAAGTTCTGCTGGAAATTCGCCATGAACACTAGCATCCATAAACAAACGATTTTTCCAAAGGTTAGCAATATGACTGGCTTTCACGTCCTCAGGTGCTTGACTTGCAGGATAAGGTGGCGTGAGATTGAGTATAATCCCGATTTTCGCATCTTGAGCTGCTACTTTACGAAATTCAGCAATCGCTTTAGCACTTGCTAATTGTAAATTGTAAGCAACCTGAACTGCACGCTTACCGTCCACAACTTTCGGATAATGGAACTGGTACATATAGCCCCCCTCAACAACAACCATTGGCTCATTAAAGGTAAACCAATCTTTAACACGGTCACTAAATAGCTCAAAACATGTTTTGGCAAATTTGACATACATATCAACAACTTTTTTACTTTCCCAACCGCCGTATTTATGGAGCAAATCAACTGGCAAATCAAAATGGTGTAAATTCATAACAGGACGAATATCATTTTTGATAAATTCATCAATCACATCGTTATAGAAACGCAAAGCATCTTGATTAACTGTTCCTGTTTCCAAATCGTCAATCAAACGTGACCATTGAATACTTGTGCGGACAGAGTTCAGACCGATTTCTTTCATCAACTTGATGTCTTCTTGATAAGAATTGTAGAAATTTGACGCTGTATCTGGTCCAACATGATTGTGGAAAAGTTCGGGTTCGATTTCATACCAATAATCAAACACATTGGCATGTTTTTTATTGAAACGCCCTTCGGTTTGCGGTCCACTTGTTGCTGCACCCCACCAAAAATTTTCAGGGAATTTTAAGTTTTCTGTCATTTATTATCTCCTAATCTATCTTTATATAAGTATATACTTTTAATTGGGTTTTGTCCATTAAAAACAACAAAAAATTCAGTGCTAAGCGCTGAATTTCTTGCCACTTCACTTACTAACTCACTTTTTTACTAAATTAAAATCAGCATGAAATAAGTCAAAAGTGGGATAAACGAAAGGAAAAATGTCGCTAAAATGCTTTTTCTAATGAATAACCTACTCATTGGTTAAAGTATAGCACACTTTGATAGCCGTCGCATGCAACAAATTAAAGGTCTTTTGAGTTATCCAACATTTTAAGGAATGGGAACCAGATAACACCAATAACTAGCATTTGCACGAGTTGTAAAAGCGAGCCCATGATTGAATTTGTTGCAAGGAAGCCCGAGATTATGACTGGCATTGTCCATGGCACTTGTGCGCCTGTTGTGATTGGTACTAAGCCAGTTTTAAAGCCTGCATAAGCGATAATAACTGAGACAACTGGTGCTAGCAACCATGGGATAAAGAGGGCAGCATTCATGACCAAAGGCATACCGAAAATAACAGGTTCATTTACGTTAAAAATACCAGGTGCAAGACCAAGACGCGCAACATCTTTATATTGCTTCTTCTTCACAAAAACAAGGATTGCCAAAAGAACAACCAACGTTGAACCTGAACCGCCCAAACTTACCGTGAAAGTATCCATAAATGATTTTGTTACGATATGACCATGTTCTTGCAGATAAGCGTTACCTTTATCTGTCAGCATTGTTGCATTTTCAGTTGCATTGGCTTGCCAAAAAGCTTCAAATACTGAATTGACAATCACTTGACCGTGTAAGCCGAAGAACCAGAGAAATTGCACCAAGAAAATCGCAACAACCGTCCCTGGTAATGATGTTCCTAGACCCGTCAAAGGTTTTTGAATAACATTGTAAATCACATCATGCAAGTTGGTATCAAATACGCCAACCATAAGGGCGTTTGCAAGCAAGAAAATGAACAATGTTCCCATAACTGGAATCAGCGCTGAAAAAGATTTTGAAACGGCTGGTGGCACACCGTCAGGCATCTTGATGACAAAGCCTTTTTTCACAAAATAAACGTACAAGTGCGATGCCAAGAAAGCAGCAATCATGCCAAGGAACATGCCTTTAGCACCCAGACGGTCAAGGGTCAAAAGACCACTTTGTGTCACTTTATCAAATTCGGCAAAAAATGGCGTGAGAATCAGGTAGGCTGCAAGTGAGACAACTGCACCAAAAATCGCCTCAACTTCTTTTGCTCTTGAAAAATAATAACCGATACCGAGTGTGACAAACACTGTCAAGATTGACATTGTCGCATTTTGACCATTGCCAAAGAGTTCAGAAAAGGTCGATTTCAGACTATCTGGCCAAAAAGGTAAATTGTTAAAAACAACAATAAATGAGCCAAACATTGTGAGTGGAAAACTCATCATGAAAGCATCGCGAAGAACCGTCAAATACAAGTTCCCTCCGATTTTTGCGGCTATTGGTGCAATTTTCGCACCGAGCGCATCCATAAATTTGTTCATAGATTTCTCCTCTAAAAGTAATAAACTTAAGGACAAAGCGAACATAACTCTGACCTTTTGAATGAGTATGTGCAAACTTCAATAAAATAATAACATCTGAAAACGTTTGCACGAACAGTTACAATAATTAGTATATACTTTTTTAAAAAACTTGTCAATACTTTTAATATATATAGTTATTGTAATTTAAAAATAAAATCACTTATCAACAGACAAGTGATTAAACATATAATTTTACTTTTGATCTGCGCCAAAAACAAGATTAGCACTTGCCTTTGCTTGCTCAATAATTGTCATGACAATGCGGGAATTAGCAAGTCTTGCAGTCATTTCATCAAAATCATCGGTCGCAATCATTTTCTCAAAAGCGACAAATTCATCAAACATACGATGTTCATGACTTTTGACATCTTTGATGATAGGTGCTTGTTTATTCAAAATATAGCTATAAGCCTCAACTGTATTTGATGGTCCTTCGACACGAATTGTGCCTTTATCGCCTTGAATAGTTGAGGCAACAGGAGCTGCACAATCTTTTGCACCAATACAAATCGCCTTGAGATGACCATAATCTAACATCAAAATACCTGATGTATCAATACCATGCGCAATATTTGCCAAATAATCAACTTTTTCAGGTTTGCCGAACAAGCCAACAACAAAGTGGATGTTGTAAATGTTCAAATCCATAAGCGCACCACCTGACATGGCAGGATTGAAAGCAGGCAAAATCGTTCCCGCTTTAAATAAATCATAACGCGACGAATACTGACTATAATTGCATGCAACAATCTTGACATCGCCTATCGTTGGTAAATCAGCCTTTATCGCTTCATAATTTTTCAGATATTGGTTGGTAATCGCCTCAAATAAGAAAAGTTTTTTAGCTTTTGCTAATGTTTCAAGCTCGGTAAACTCTTGTAAATTTGACGTAAATGGTTTCTCAACAATAACATTTTTGCCAGCTTCAAGTGCTTTTTTAGCAAATGGATAATGCAAAAAATTAGGTAAAGCAACATAAATCGTGTCTGCAATATCACTTGATAACAAAGCATCGTAGTCATAAAAAATGCTACCAATGCCATAATTTTCAACAAATTCCGCCATTTTTTCCTTATCAGATTCTGCACCAAAAATCGCTGTAAAGTCAATATTATCAAAGTCTTTAACGATTGGCAAAAGATCACTGACAATCATACCTGCCCCAAGAATTGCTATCTTCATTTTCTCTCCCTTATACTTTCTATAAATTCATTATACGAGTTTAATAGAAAAAGTCAACTAATCTATATAGTTTTTATAAAAATAAAAATCACTTACCAAACAAAATTTGGGTAAATGATTTCTAATTTTAGTGACTGACTTCTTGGAAAGTAAACCCACTCCAAGGTTTGATATAATCAAGTAAGAAGAGTTCATCTTCAGAAATGCGACCAACAACATTGATTTGACCATGATTTGGCATATCTTTCAAGGCAATTTGCGTTTCGCCTTTATACTGACCAAATGCAACATTACCAATCAAAATATCGCCACGCTTGATGTCTGTCGTATCATGCGCTGGGAACGCCTTATCCTTGTGCCAGACACGCGTCATTGTTGAGCGCAAAATATAGTCACTGCGATCGCCACGATAGCTATGCTCGCTCTCAAACAAAACAAGCCGTTCATTCGCGGTAATTGTTGCGCTTGGCACAATTTTCAGCGCAGGTTCAGTTGCAAAAAAGGCTTCACTCATAGCTTTCAGCTCATTTTCACTAGCATAAGCATTACCAATCGTGATGTCGTTAATTCCTCCCAGTAGTTTCATATGCTTGACTTGTGTTGCAATATCAAGGTTGCGGTGCATTTCCAGACTAACCAGCCCGTCGCTAAATGGCCAAGGACCAAAAGTCGCATCATGCGAATTAACAAACGCCATGGTATTCAAATTGTACTTATTAAATTTGGTCGTGCAATAAGTGAAATGATCCAGCGCAAGCCCAGAATAACGCATGGGATAAAAATTATGACTGCCAAGTAAATTAGCCGTATTTGGCGAATAGCTCATGATATTATCCACATAATTTGTCCCTTGACTCATGTTAATTTCAATCTTAATCCCATAAGGATTCCGAGTCATTTTCGCCTCTTCAGCGCCTGTAAAGCCTAGATCAAGCCGAACGCCATCAGCACCCATTTCCTTAAAAAATGACAAATCGTCATAAGACACACCAAGTTGCTCGAAAAGACTAGGATTGATGTCAACCATAACTTCCATGCCGAGAGAATTGGCATAATCTACTGGCTTTTTGAAACCAGCAATAACCTCATCTTTGTCGCCATTAATTTCAAGCAAGCTCGTAAAAACGCGCTTAAAACCATATTTGTGGGCAAGGTCAAGATAAGCCCTGTCCTTTTCAAATGTACTACGTTCTGGGTAAATCGAAATACCAAGTTTTCCCATGGTAAGCTCTCCGTTTCTATTTTTCTATACATTCATTATAACAAAAAAATTGGTCTACGCCAATTTTCATACTTTTTAATAGTGAATTGAGTATATTTAAAGTTTGCCACCAAAATATCGCCAAAGGAAAAATCCGACAATAAGAAAGACAATCATCCAAATAATTGAAATAATCGTTCCGATTTTAGCCAAACGATGCCCTTTCAAATCATGCGTATCAATATGCTCAAAAGCAGTCAAGCTAAAAATCAGCCCTAGAAGCGCCGTAACTGGAAGAATCGCTAAAACAAGACCTGCAACTGCGGCCTTACTAATCGGTTGAGTTTGACTTTCCTGTATTCTTTTCATATTACCTTTATTCTATCAAATTATAGCGGTAATTTCAAGAAGTCAACTCAATTTTTATCTACGCATATCATTCGAAAGTGATAATGTCCTAAGTAGGTCGAAACATAAAATGTCCCAAATGTTAAACTAATACTTATGAAAAGGATATTACTCACTGTGAATGAATTGAAAAAATATCGTGTTATCAAGTT
>NZ_BLLI01000064.1 GCF_011170085.1 Pseudolactococcus hodotermopsidis
TAGATTCAAAGGTTGGACGTTTAACGCCAACTAGACGTTTAAAATGACTATCGCTGAGTTTGCTGAGGGATTCATAGTTCATGACTATAGTATAACAAATTTTTTTATTTTTGGGAGAAGTCTAATAAAATAAGACAAAACTCAAATTTCATCACGATAATTTGAGTTTTGTCTCCATAATTTACACAGAATAAACTTTTTCACCATTCAGATAAGTGGCAAAAAGTTCAAGATTTTGCTCTAAAACAATAAAATCGGCAGCGAAATCTTTTTTAATACGCCCACATTTGTCATCAATGCCAACTGATTTAGCTGGAATCAAACTTGCCATCATAACCGCTTCTTCTGGCGAGGCAATGCCCCACTCAACCACGTTTTTCAAGCCATCTTTGAGTTTAAGGATTGACCCCGCAAGATTGCCACCGTCCTTGAGACGCGCTGTCCCATTTTCAACGATAACAGGGTACTCGCCAAGCATGTAGTCGCCATCTGGCTCACCACCCGCCCGCATACAGTCAGTAATCAACGCCACGTGGTCGTGACCTTTTTGTTTCATGAGAATGTCACAGGCTCTTGGATGAACGTGGTGTCCGTCACAAATCAACTCAGCATAAGTATGCGGTATTTCATAAACCGCCCCAACCATACCAAGCTCGCGATGTGTCAAGCCACGCATGCCATTATAAGCATGAACCCAGATACTCGCCCCCGCCTCAGCACCACGAACAGCCTCCTCATAAGTTGCATCAGAATGACCGAGCGCCACTTTAGTGCCAGTTGCGACAACTTTTGAGATAAAGTCCTCAATGCCGTCACGTTCTGGTGCTACGGCGATTTTCAACAATAGCCCTTTGGCTGCTGCTTGCCAACCTTGAAATTCTTCAAAACTTGGATCGCGCATATACGTCGCATTTTGAGCCCCTTTATGTTTTTCAGTAAAGTACGGTCCTTCAAAGAAAATGCCTTGAATCTTCGCACCACTTGCCTCCGTATAATGCCCACTAATCGTCTCACAAATATCACGAAGTTGCTCATAACTTGCCGTCAAAGCCGTTGGTAAAAATGACGTCACACCAGTTGACAAAAGGGCATCACTCATGGTGTGAACAATGCCGTCCTTGTCATTGTCCATAACATCTGCCCCAGCATAGCCGTGAACATGCGTGTCAACAAGTCCTGGTGCGATAAATTTACCAGTATAGTCCAAAATTTCAGCATTTTCTGGTGCTTGCGCCATGTGATTACCAAATTTTCCGTCAGTAATCGCCAAATACCCGCCTATTTTGACCTCATAAGGATAAAAAAATTTATCTGCTTTGATATAGTAAGTTGTCATATGCTCGCCTCTTTCTTTTTATGCTTTCTTTTATTTTACAACTTTCTAAACTGATTGTCAAAAATGGTCTAGTCCAATTTTACAAAAAAAGCGAAACCTCGCTTTAGTTGTCTTTTTTACTTGACAATGCTAACAATTTCGCTTTGATTTCTTCTTCAAGTTGCGCCAATTCGACTTCGCCTTGACGACGTTTGGCTGCCCCCTCACGTTGAATCGTCATCGTCTCTTGAATCGTTTCAATCAAGTTAGCTTGCGTTTGTTTCAATGTTTCAATATCCACGACACCACGTTCATTTTCACGCGCCGCCTCAATTGATGACTGTTTGAGCATTTCTGAGTTTTTAGTTAGCAAATCATTTGTCGTGTTTGACACAATACGCTGACTTGCTAAAGCATCCTTTTGTCTCAAAAGCGTCAAAGCAATGGCAACCTGATTTTTCCACAATGGAATGGCAGTGTTGATAGACGTTTGAATTTTTTCAGCCAATTCTTGATTGGTATTTTGAATCATCCGAATTTGCGGTGCTTGTTGAATGGTAATCTGACGTGCCAATTTCAAGTCATATTGCCGTTTATCCAACCGATTTTTGTAGTTTTCAAGGTCAGAAATTTTCTGAACAGCAAGCGCATTATCTGGCACAGCTTTGGCATCATTTTTGGCTTGGGGAATAATCGTGTCATCTAATTCCTTGATTTTCAGCTCAGCACCTGCGATATAAACATTAAGCGCATGAAAATAATCAAGATTTTCACCGTACAAACTCTCCAAAGTCTTGTTATCTTCCAACAAGCCTTTATATTCATGTGTCAATTTAATCGAAATCTTGTCAATACCAGCGCCAAGTTTTTGATATTTTTGCGTAATTTCAAAAATAGATTTCTTGACTTTCCCAAACATTTTCTTAAAAAAACCATCATCTTCAGCAGCGAGGTCGTTAGGATTGGACTCTTGGAGCTGAAACATCAGATCAGTCAGGGTCGTACCAACTTCACCCAAATCTTGTGCTTGCACTTTGTTGAGCACAGATTGTGAAAAATCGCCGATTTTTTGTTGCGCAACCGCCCCATACTCGATAACTGATTGTGAATTATTCTCGTCAAGCGTTTTCAAAAGCTCTTTTGCCTTGCCTAATTCTTCTTCAGTCAATGTTGCAACGGCTGAATCTGCTACGACAGATTGTGTCATCGGGCTTTCCACGTTGATAAGTTTATCAGCGTTCATCAACTCATCTAAAATTTCGTTAGCCATTTTCTACCTCGTTTTTAATTTTTTCAAGATCGTCAGAAAGTTCCGACTCATAATTTTTAGCAATTTTCTCAGACAAACTTTTGACTAATTTTTTCGTTTCAATCAAAAGTGCTTCGTCTAATTTGTCAACACTTTTAATATTTTCATAAGTCTCAATCAATTCTACCATAGTTGGCAAATTTTTATAGAGAAAATCATGATTTAATAATGCTGTTCTAGGATTTTTAACAATTAACTGGAAAAGTTTTTTAGCACTCTTCAAGCCACCTGTCACACGCTCAATTACCTGTAAATCTGCATCCTTTTTGACACTTTTCTCCCAAGTTTTAATCTGAACTTTTGCCTCATTCATCGTCGAACGAAAAATAGCAATATCATGGTCAGATAACCCCTGCGCTTGATATTGTTGCATCAATTTTGGATTATTTTTTTCTTTTTTATAAGCATTTATTAGCCACAAAATTAGCACCACCATTACTATTATTAAGACTATTATAATTTCCATACTTCTATTTTAACACAATTTTTCAGGCAATTCTCGGTCCAAAGAATGATTTTTATTAAATAATATGATAGAATAGAAATAAATTTATCTTTGGAGGTATTATGGCTCAAAAAAAAATTGCTGTTCTAGGACCTGGTTCATGGGGAACAGCACTGTCACAAGTCCTCAATGACAATGGTCACGAGGTGCGCATTTGGGGAAACATTCCTGAACAAATTGCTGAAATTAATAACAAACATACCAACACACATTTTTTCAAGGATATTGTACTTGATGATAAAATCAAAGCTTACGATGATTTAAAACAGACTTTGGCTGACGTTGAGGCGATTTTGTTTGTCGTACCAACCAAAGTCACGCGCTTAGTTGCTAAACAAGTTGCTGAAGTACTCGACCATAAAGTCGTTATTATGCACGCTTCCAAAGGTTTGGAGCAAGGCACACATAAACGGATTTCGACCATTTTGGAGGAAGAAATTCCTAGTGATTTGCGCTCTGAAATCGTTGTCGTGTCTGGTCCTTCTCATGCTGAGGAAACTATCGTGCGTGATTTGACTTTGATTACGGCAGCCTCTAAGAATCACGCTGATGCCAAGTTCGTTCAGGAACTTTTTAGCAATGACTACTTCCGCCTTTACACCACTGATGATGTGATCGGTGTGGAGACGGCTGCGGCGCTAAAAAACGTGATTGCGGTTGGTGCGGGTGCTTTGCATGGTCTCGGTTTTGGCGATAACGCCAAGGCTGCTATCATTACCCGTGGTCTTGCTGAGATTACACGGCTCGGCGTGGCAATGGGTGCTAACCCCATGACCTATATCGGTTTGTCAGGGGTCGGAGACCTGATTGTCACTGGTACCTCGGTTCACTCAAGGAATTGGCGAGCTGGCGATGCTTTGGGACGGGGCGAAAAACTCGCTGATATTGAGGCCAATATGGGCATGATTATTGAGGGTATTTCAACGACAAAAGTGGCGCATGAATTAGCGCAAACGATGCACATTGACATGCCAATTACAGATGCTATTTACAGCGTTATCTATGAAAACAAAGATATTCGCGAGAGTATCGTTACGCTGATGCGCCGCGAGGCACGCTCCGAAAATGAATATATTATAGAAATAAAAGGATTAAATTAAAATGACAACACAAGAATTTAAAAATCAAAAAGTTCGCAAAGCAGTTATTCCCGCTGCAGGTCTTGGCACACGCTTTTTACCTGCAACTAAGGCAATCGCTAAAGAAATGCTACCAATCGTTGATAAACCAACAATTCAGTTTATCGTTGAAGAGGCACTCAAATCTGGTATCGAAGATATTCTCATTGTGACCGGTAAAGCCAAACGTCCAATTGAAGATCATTTTGACTCAAATATTGAGCTTGAAATGTCACTCAGGGAAAAAGGTAAAAATGATTTGCTGAAACTCGTTGAAGAAACGACTGATATTAACTTGCATTTCATTCGCCAAAGTCATCCGAAAGGCTTGGGACACGCTGTCTTACAAGCCAAGGCATTTATCGGCGATGAGCCGTTTGTCGTGATGCTCGGTGATGACTTGATGGAATCTGAGGTGCCATTGACGAAACAGTTGATTAACGACTACGAAAAAACGCACGCCTCTACCATTGCTGTTATGAAAGTACCTCATGAAGAAGTTGACAAATATGGTGTGATTGCGCCCGAGGGTGAAGTTACTAAAGGGTTATATAACGTTGCTAATTTTGTTGAAAAACCCGCTATTGATAAAGCACCAAGCGATTTGGCAATTATCGGGCGTTATCTCTTAACACCCGAAATTTTCGATATTTTGGAAAATCAGAAACCAGGGGCAGGCAATGAAATTCAATTGACAGATGCTATTGAAACACTCAATAAAACACAGCGCGTTTTTGCCCAAGAATTTACTGGCAAACGCTATGATGTCGGCGATAAATTTGGTTTTGTCGAAACAACGATTGAATATGGCTTGAATCATCCACAGATTAAAAAAGCTTTGCATGACTATATCATCAAAAAAGGAAAAGAGCTTGAGAAAGCTGATAAGCCTGCAGCTAAGAAATGATTGAACTAGCTTTCTGATTTTAGAAATCAGAAGGCTTTTTCTTTATTACAAGCAAAAAAAACTAAAACATGATAAAATATAGTAATGAAAACGACTCAGAACATCTCTAAAAATATCTTAAAATTACAGATGAAACCTTTAGATTTCGTTCTTATCATTACCTTAATGCTAGCAAGTTTCACACCTTTTCTCTTTTTCAGTAATAATCAAAAGCCCAGTAACATAGCGCAACTACGAATTAATGGCAAAATCATCAAAAATTTCGACTTAACTGAAAATCAAAACTATACATATAAAGATACGGATGGCGATATTAACAAAATTGTGGTGCGTGACGGCAAGATTGGTATCATTTATGCGACTTGTGCTGATCAAATTTGTGTGCGTAAGGGCTTTGTTGATAAAAGTGGACAGACGATTATTTGTTTGCCACATCAATTAGTGATTGAGGTCATGTCTGATAACAAGAAAAACAAGGAAAGGGTGGTGGATTACGAATGAAAAATCTGAATAGGATTGTCTATATTGCCTTATTAACAGCGACAGCAACGATTATCGGCATTATCGAATCTTCCTTTCCCTCGCCATTTGCCTTTGCGCCTGGTGCTAAATTTGGTTTTGCTAATTTGGTAATTTTAATGGCGATTTTTACTTTAAAAAAATCGGAAGTTGGGCTTTTACTCTTACTCAAACTCTTGTTGACAGCGCTCTTCACAGGCTTTTCTGTCTTTTTATACAGCGCGACTGGCGGTCTACTCTCACTCCTTGCCATGTATGCGATTAAAGCATTTGGACCGCGATGGGTCAGCCTGATTGGTATTTCACTCGTCGGTGGCTTTTTTCACAATGTCGGGCAACTGCTTATGGCAACTGTTATTGCAAAAACACCTAGCGTTTTATTATATCTGCCTTGGTTGGCTTTCTTTGGCTTATTAGCTGGCTTTTTCATTGGCATTGCAGGTAATTCTCTCCTTTACAGAATCAAGCCAATCCACACATTATTTATCAAGGAAAATAAGATTTGGATAACAAAATAATGATATATTGGAAAAATTATCCACAGCTTTCATTGCAACTTGAAACTGTTCAAAAGACACTGTTAGCGACGATTAAGGTTAAAAATCCGCAAACGCAAGCGGCGATTTTATCTCTCCTATCATCTGGTGGTAAGTTATTACGGCCTGCTTATCTACTTTTATTTGCTGAGTTGACAAGTCTTGATGCTGATAAGAGAATCGCCCTTGCGAGTTCAATCGAGTTGCTACACACAGCCACTTTGATTCATGACGATGTGATTGACAAGGCTGAGACACGGCGCGGTGTGCCAACGATTTCGCACCTTTATGGCAATGATGTGGCGGTTTATGCGGGCGATTATCTGTTTGTTGTGATTTTCAAACTCATGATTAAGCATGCGCTAGACTTATCGAATCTGTCAAATCGTGTTGACGCCATGGAAAAGCTACTGGACGGCGAGTTGGGGCAGATGAATCTGCGCTTTAATACCGAGCAGACAATTTCTGATTATCTTAACAATATTTCGGGAAAAACGGCGGAGCTATTTGCTCAAGCCTGTGCGGTTGCACCGTTTGCGGACGGTCAAGATAAACTTGCCAAGTTGTCCTACGATATTGGGCAAAATATCGGCATTGCTTTTCAGATTATGGATGACTACCTCGACTACACTGCGGATACCACGACTTTCGGCAAGCCTGTTTTGGCGGATATTCGCCAAGGTATCTACTCCGCGCCTGTTCTTTTTGCGCTTTCGGCTGATGAAAATGTCGCTGATCTATTGAAAAAAGAAGATTTCGAGGGTGTTTTTGCTCGTATCAAAGCCACTCATGCGCTCGAAAAAACGCAACATTTGGCACGAAAATATACACGAAAAGCCCTCAAATTGATTGAGAAATTACCTGAAAATCCTGTCAAATCCGATATTCGACAGATTACTGAAAACTTGTTAGAAAGAAAATTATGACACCCGAAGACTTTTATACGGCACTTGAAACATTTGATATTCTATTGTCAGACTTACAAAAATCACAATTTGACACTTATTTCTCATTTTTAGTTACTGAAAATGAGAAAATCAATCTGACAGCCATTACCGAAAAAAATGATGTTTATCTCAAACATTTTTATGATTCAATTGCGCCGATTTTGTATGGTGTGATGGCTAATTCGCCTGTTAAATTGCTGGATATTGGCGCTGGTGCTGGCTTTCCAAGTTTTCCGATGAAGATTATTTACCCCCAACTTGATGTGACAATTATTGATTCCTTGAACAAACGAATTAAGTTCTTGGACAGTTTGTCTGAAAAACTTGGTTTTGATGCTATCACTTTATTGCACGGTCGAGCTGAAGATTTTGGACAAGACGTCAGGTACAGAGGTCAGTTTGACTACGTGACTGCTCGCGCCGTAGCGCGATTGAACGTTTTGTCAGAGTTGACACTACCATTTTTAAAGAAAGATGGGCAATTGCTATCGCTCAAAGCCAGTCAAATGTTGGACGAAATCGCTGAAAGTAAGCACGCCATTGCCATTTTGGGCGGAAAATTGGGCGAAACGCTCGATTATGCGCTGCCAAATGGCGACGAACGGCATTTGGTCGTCGTCGAGAAGAAAAAAGAAACGCCCAAGAAATTTCCTCGCAAGGCTGGCATGCCAAATAAAAAGCCACTTTGAGTGTCAAAATGGCTTTTTTATTTTACCTATTTGACTTATATAGCCATGTTTCGTCATCTTTTTGCGTGATAGCGCCAGAACCAGAATAGGAAAAAGTATAAGTTTCATCTAAAAGAATTTCTTATTTAATATTATTTTTTGATTTTAATAACTTAATCATCTGACCTTTTCGCACTTCTTCATCTCTAAAATCTTCAATCGTTTTAATCGTAATATGAACGTCATCACTTTGTACGACCACTACTTTCTTATGTGTCGGTACAAAATCGCTAACTAATTTTTCCTTAGAATTGCTGTTATTTTGATAGATAAAATAACTATTTCTTTCCGATAATTACAATTCTACTTTAAGCCTCATTCATTCAATGCAAAACACCATTCAATGCAACAGCCAAACAAGCCCCAGCAATCGGTGCAATCACAGGTATCCAAGCATAAGACCAATTGGCATCACTTTTATGTGGTACAGGTAAGATTGTGTAGGCCAAGCGTGGCATGAAATCACGTGCAGGATTAAGTGCATAGCCAGTTGTCGTCCCTAACCCCGTCCCAATAGAAAAGATGAGAAAACCTACGACTAATGGCTTCAGTCCACTTATAAAGTCACCCATATTGACCATAATAAAAATGAAAATGAAGGTCGTGATAAACTCGCTTAGAAAATTAAAGTATTTGTTATCAATAGCGGGAGCTGTCGCAAAAATACCAACAGAATTGCCCTCCTCGACTGTCTTAGTCGCCAAAAAATGTGGATAAAATTGCAAAATAATGAGCGTTGCACCAAAAAATGCACCTAATAACTGAGCAATTATATAGCCAAGCATTTTGCCCTTGGCAAATGTACTGAAAAGCCCAAGAGAAAGGGTCACTGCGGGATTGAGATGACCATCTGCCCCAAAAGCTGCCGCCGTATAAACACCAAAAGTTACTGCCATGCCCCAAGCAAAACTGACAAAAAGCCAACCACTCCCTTGTCCATACGCTTTTTTAAGGGTCATACCCGCACTTGCACTCGTCCCCAAAACAATCAGAACAAGTGTTCCGAAAAATTCTCCTAAATATTCCTGCATATCATCTACTTTCTAATCTAAAGCAAAAATAACACTCATCATCAAGCGTTATTTCTCATATTTCAGTCTTCATACCCATGTGGGTGTTTTTGGTGCCAACTCCAAGCATTTTGGATAATGTCGGCTAACTTTTCACTCGGCGTCCATTTCAAAATCGCTTGCGCCTTGCTGCTATCAGCCACTAGCGCATCGGGATCACCCGCACGACGTGGTCCAATTTCTGACGGAATGGCGTGACCAGTGACTTTACGAGCTGTTTCAAGGACTTGGAGATTGGAATAACCTGTTTTCGTGCCAAGGTTGAACGCATCCGATTGACCGCCAGTTTTGAGGTAGTCAAGCGCCTTGATATGCGCATCAATCAAATCAGCCATACCAATATAGTCACGGACACACGTGCCATCCTCAGTCTGATAATCATCGCCATAAATCATGATTTTCTCGCGTTGTCCAAGCGCCACTTGCAAGATAATCGGAATCAGATGTGTTTCATTTTTATGCGCCTCGCCAATTGACCCGTCGTGTTTGGCGCCAGCAACATTAAAATAACGCAAGGCAACATAGGTCATATCTGTTGCGCTAGCTTGCCACTTCATCATTTTTTCCATGATGAGCTTGCTTTCGCCGTAAGGATTGATTGGGTTTTGTGGTGTTTGCTCTGTAATCGGTGTTTCTTTTGGAATACCAAAAGTCGCCGCAGTTGATGAGAAAACAATGTGTTTTACATTAAAGTCATTCATGACTTCAAGCAATGTAATTGCCCCACCAACGTTATTTTCAAAATACATGAGCGGTTTTTCCATGGATTCGCCAACCAAGGAATAGGCGCAAAAGTGCATGACACCCTCAATATTTTTTTCCTTAGTGAAAACGTCTGACAAAAAAGTCTTATCGCGAATATCGCCTTCATAAAATCGCGCTTTCTCATCTACCGCTGCTCTGTGACCAGTTGATAGATTGTCAACAACCGCCACATCATAACCACGAGCCAAAAATTCATCTGTTGCATGGCTACCAACATAGCCCGCACCACCTAAAATCAAAACTGTCATTTTCTTCCTCAATTTCATTTTGTCTAGTTATTGTTTACTAAACATATTATAACATAAAAGAGAGATTTTTTCAGCATTCAATGTAAAAACCAAGACTGAACAGTTTAATTTTTGATAACTTTAGTATTTTTTAATTTTCAGCAATCAAATCATGTAAAAATTGATTGAAAGTCGGTCAATCTTGACCTAAGACCTCAAAAAATTGTGCATCAATCTGCTCAACTAATTTGAGCGCTTTATTTAAAATAATCGTGCCTGCATCAATGATCGAAACGACTTTGGCGCGCGTGTCAAGTTTAGAAGTCGAGCGATAAATCAATTTCAACTTTTCAAGATTTCTGATAATCGTCGAAATCGTCATCACATCAATCTGTTTGACTTCTGATTTCCCTTGCTGTAAGTAGCCAAGCGTTACCAGAACAACAAATTGCGGGTGGGTAAGCCCGATATTTAAAAGCTCACTTTTGATTTTTCGGTACCAAATATTGTAGGCTTTGATGAATGAAAAGCCAATAGACCAGAAAAAACTTGTGACGTAAATGCTAGTATTTCTTTAGAAACTTCTCCATTTAACCACACAAATTCAACATAATGTTTGATAATTGTGTGGTTATCAGTTGGTGTCAGCTCATGATTGAAAAATAATGACCCCATTTTTGGTATTTTTGTTTCATCACAAAAACTTTTATTTTTCGTCACTTCAACCAACTCAAACGTCATTTTCGGCATAACCCTCTAAGGTCATTTGCCCAAAAGTTCCCGTCTCAAATTCGCCGTCCTGATTGATGGCTTGCAAATCTTCTTCCCATTTAAACTAGTTATTGACCGCTTCATAATTTTTCTAAATTTGTTCCGGTGTCGATGCTGTTGCCATTTCAAAGCTAAATTTCATGATAATATTCTCCTATATTTTATTTAAGTTCATTTACTAAATATCTTGTCAAGAAAAAAATAAGCTCAAAACTGAACTTATCTTCATTTTCTCAATGACGGAAATGGCGCGCACCGGTGAAAACCATGGCAATACCGCTTTTATCCGCCTCATCAATCGCCTCTTGGTCGCGAACCGAACCGCCCGGCTGGATAATCGCCTTGATACCCGCTTTAGCGATTTCTTCAACATTATCGGCAAAAGGAAAGAAAGCATCACTGGCAAGAACAGCGCCGTCAAGGCGGTTCGCCGCTTGCTCAAGCGCAATTTTGACCGAGCCAACACGGTTGGTTTGCCCTGGCCCAACCCCTAAAGCTTGGTGGTCATTTGTGATGATAATGCCGTTTGACTTGACATATTTGACCGATTTCCAAGCAAATTCTAGCGCCTTAATCTCGTTTTCAGTCGGTTGGCGTTTGGTCACAATGTCCCATGAATCTTGCAGTTCGACTGTTGTATCTTGATTTTGGACAAGCATGCCACCCAAGACACCTGTAAATTCTTTCTGAATTTCAGATTGTTTTTGCTGCTCAAAATTCAGCTGTAAAATCCGCAGATTTTTCTTTTTCCTTGTCAAAATCGCCAAAGCCTCATCAGAATAGCTCGGTGCGATGATAATTTCAAGGAAAATGGCGTGCATTTTTTCAGCTGTTACAGCATCAACTTCACGATTCAGCACAATAATGCCACCGAAAATAGAAACCGGATCAGACGCATAAGCATAGTCCCAAGCCTGTTCAATCGTATCAGCCGTCCCAATGCCACAAGGATTCATGTGTTTCAGCGCCACGACTGTCGGCTCTGTGAAATCGCGGATAATGCGAATCGCAGCATCTGCATCACGTATATTATTGAAAGAAAGTTCTTTGCCGTTGAGCTGTTTAGCTTGGGCAATTGAGTAGGCTGTTGGCATAGCTGATTCATAAAAATCGGCGTTTTGTTGCGGATTTTCGCCATAGCGCATGGTTTGTTTGAGATCGTAAGTTAGCGTTAACTTTTCAGGCTTGTCTATTCCGACTTGCGCCGTAAAATACGTTGCTATCAAGGCATCATAAGCAGCGGTATGACGGAAAACCTTTGCTGCAAGTTTCTGACGTGTTTCATAGCTTGTGTTACCATTTTCAGAAAGCTCTGTGAGAACCGTTTCATAATCAAGCGGGTCAACGACAACCGCCACACTGGCATGGTTTTTCGCCGCAGAACGCAACATAGACGGCCCGCCGATGTCAATGTTTTCAACGGCATCAGCGTAAGTCACGTCGGGTTTGAGAATCGTTTCCTTGAACGGATAGAGGTTGACGACAACAAGGTCAATCGGCAAAATGTCGTGGTCGCGCATGGCAGAAACGTGCGTGTCAAGGTCGCGCCGCGCCAAAAGTCCGCCATGAATTTTCGGGTGGAGCGTTTTCACGCGCCCGTCCATCATCTCTGGAAAGCCTGTCACGTCGTCAATAGCGATTGTCGCAACGCCCGCCGCATCAAGCGCCGTTTTTGTCCCACCAGTCGAGATGATTTCCCAACCTAATTCTCGCAATTTTTCGGCAAATGCCACAATTCCTGTTTTGTCACTGACACTGATTAATGCTCGTCTTGTCACCTTATTTTCTCCTCAATTTTAGTTTATACTTCAATTCTATGCCAATTTTCTTGAAAATGGTAGTGAAAAACGTCTATTTGGGTGAAATAGACGTTTATTGTTCGGAAATTGGCTTTATTAGACTTCTCCCGAAATTAAATTTTGAAATTGATAATACCACAAATTAAGGATGCACGAAGTAAGTGCCTCTTTCTTCGATTACGATATTTCTGAGCCATACACTTAAAGGTTTTGATTTTAGCATTGATATTCTCAATCAAAATTCTTTCCCTTGAAATACGGCGATTCTCTTTCTTAT
>NZ_BLLI01000065.1 GCF_011170085.1 Pseudolactococcus hodotermopsidis
ACAATGCCGTGATGGTCGATATTTCCGAGATTCCGATTTTGGGTCTAAGTGAAATTGGTACACGACTTCAGGCATTGGCGGCTAATGATAGCTTGTCAAGATGTTTTGGTTAAGTAATGTTTAGTTATTAAAAAGATAAAATACAGGTTATTTAAACGTATTTCCCTATAAAATACGTCAAAAACAGTCTCTTTTGTAAGAGGCTGTTTTTTTGTTAAAAATAACAGAAAAACTTTATTCAAACCCTTGAAAACCCTTTCATAAAATGATAAAATAGATTTAATGAAATGAAAATATTATTTTCATGAAAATGTGTGGAAACAAGACGAAAAGTCTTAGTGTCCCCCTTTTTGGCATGAAATATATATGAGGAGTGAAGTAAAATGGAAGATCAAACAATTACAATATATGATGTGGCACGCGAGGCGGGTGTTTCAATGGCAACGGTTAGTCGTGTGGTTAATGGCAATCAAAATGTCAAGGAAGTCACACGTCGTAAGGTTTTAGATGTTATTGATCGTCTGGACTATCGCCCAAATGCTGTGGCTCGTGGTCTTGCCTCTAAGAAAACGACAACGGTTGGTGTGGTTATTCCAGATATTGCCAATAGCTATTTTGCAAGCTTGGCGCGCGGTATTGATGACATTGCGACCATGTATAAATACAATATCGTTATCGCGAACTCTGATGGTTTTGGTGATAAGGAGATTAATGTGGTCAACACCTTGCTTGCTAAGCAAGTTGACGGTCTCGTTTATTTGGCGCATGATTTGTCTGATAAAATTCGGGCGGAATTTTCGCGTACACGTACACCGATTGTGCTTGCAGGGACGGTTGATCAGGAAAATCAGATTCCGAGTGTCAACATTGACTATACGCAAGCGGCTAAGGAGGTAACGATGCGCCTTGCTGAGGGAAACATGAAAGTGGCGCTTGTTTCGGGACCAATGGTGCATGCTATCAATGGCAAGGAACGCTTGACTGGTTATCAGGCGGGGCTTTTTGAGAGTGGTCATGATTTCTCTGAGGCGCTTGTTTTCGAGACAAATTACAGTTATACTGATGGTTTGAAATTAGCTGAGCGTGTCAAATCATCTGGTGCGACAGCAGCTTTTGTGACTGATGATGAAGTTGCTGTTGGCTTACTCAATGGCTTGACTGGTAGTGGTGTTAAAGTGCCAGAAGAATTTGAGATTATCACTGCCAATAATTCTGTTATTACCGAGTTTACGCGTCCATCGCTTTCATCTATTGAGCAACCTTTGTATGATTTAGGGGCTGTTTCAATGCGTTTATTGACAAAAATGATGAGCAAAGAAGAAATTGAAGAAAAGCGTGTGATTTTACCGCACGGTTTCGTGAAACGTGGCTCTAGCAGATAAAGTGTAGGAATCTTACAAAATTGTAAGCAGAAAATCAAGTTCTGTAAGTTTTACAGCGCTTTTTTTGCGCTATAATAATCATATCTGATTAATTTAAGAGATATTAAATAGTTGATTTAAGATTTAAATGTTAAAATTATTTTATCAGCAAATGTTTTAGAATACCATAGTAAATAATAATAATTTAAAGAATTATTTGTTACAATAGGAAAATACAAATAAAATGGAGAATTAAATTTGATGAAAAATGGCAATAAAATACTTATGAAATTTATTTTACAGACCTTGTTTTATTTCATTATTTTGTTAATTTACTGTATTTGTTCGGCTATTCTGGACATGGACAAGGGAACTTTATTTATAATGAGTTTTAATGGAGAAAGCAAGATGAGCATTTCAAATATGATAACAACATTAGAAAGCTGTGCTGTCACACAACCTGAACAGCCTGTTTACGATAATTTGGGTGTGAAACAAACTTATGCACAGCTAAAACGTGATTCGGATGCGATTGCAAGCTATATTGACAGTTTGAATTTACCAGCAAGAAGTCCAATCCTGGTTTTTGGTGGACAAGAATACGAGATGTTAGCGACTTTTGTTGGCTGACCAAATCTGGTCATGCTTATATTCCAGTGGATGCAAGTTCGGCGCCTGAACGTCTGACTACGATTTTAGAGATTGCTAAACCTACTGCGATAGTGGCTATTTCAGCGCTACCGATTAACGTTTCGCAAGTGCCTATCATTTCAGCTGAACGACTGCATGAAAAGATGCGTCAGTCTGCTTCCTATGAACTCACGCACATGGTTACGGGAGGGAGATGAGACTTATTACATCATTTTCACGTCTGGTACGACAGGCAAGCCTAAGGGAGTCCAGATTTCGCATGATAATCTCCTTGTCCTTTGTGAATTGGGTGCTAAGCTCAAGCGAATTTGACTTGTCAAAACAGGCAAAAATCCTTGTCCAAGCACCTTATTCTTTTGATTTATCTGTCATGTCTTGGGCGCCTGCATTAGCGGTTGGTGGCACTTTGTGTGTGTTGCCAAAAAATAAAACGGATAACTTCAAGGCATTATTTGCTGTTTTGCCCCAAATGCCACTTCAAGTTTGGGTATCAACGCCATCATTTATTGATATGGTTTTGTTATCAGACGATTTTATAGCTGAAAAAATGCCAAATTTAACACATTTTTATTTTTGTGGTGAAGAATTGACCTTGGGAACTGCAGTTAAGTTGCGAACGCGTTTTCCACAAGCTCAAATTGTCAATTCATTTGGGCCAACGGAGGCGACTGTTGCGTTTTCAGCGGTTGCGATGACAGATGAGATGCTTGAAAAGGCTGAACGTTTGCCGATTGGTTATGCTAAAGAAGATTCGCCAACGGTTATTGTTGATTCAGCGGGACAGATTTTACCTGCTGGCAGTTTTGGCGAAATTATCGTGACAGGACCAGCCATTTCTAAGGGATATATCAATGATTCCCAAAAAACGAAGCAAGCTTTCTTTAGGCTAGACGGCTTGCCTGCTTATCACACGGGCGACATTGGTAGTATGGATGGAAATGGAATGTTATATTATAATGGGCGCAAAGATTTTCAGATTAAGCTAAAAGGGTATCGTATTGAGCTTGAAGAAGTTGCGCATGTTTTAAATCTGTCGCAATATATCGAGTCTGCGGTGGCAGTGCCGCGCTATGATAGGTCTCAGCACAAGGTACAACAGCTTTTGGCATATGTCGTTCTTAAATCGGGTGTACGTAAGCAATTTGAAAAGGAGTTGACGTTGACTCAGGCGATAAAAGCCGAACTTGCTGATGAGATGATGGCTTATATGATGCCGTCACGCTTTATTTACTGTGACCAGTTGCCGATAACGCCTTGACCTCAAGGCGTTGATTGCTGAGGTTAATCAAGTCAGTAAGGGAGATGACAAATGAGCCAGATAACACATTGGCTACAAACTTTGCCTAATCTGCAACCTTATGGTGTGCCACAATATTTTGCTGTCTTGTTATTGGCGCTTTTACCTATTGTGGTTGCTCTGTTTTTCGGGCGTCGATTACCGATTTATGAGAGTTTGATGTCAGTTAGTTTCATTGCGTTGATGTTTGGTGGTAGGAGTTATCAACAACTTTATGCCTTCTTTATCTATCTTGTTTGGCAGACAAGCGTTGTTTTTGCTTATCAACTTTACCGTAAGCAATTTGACAACAAATGGCTTTTTTATCTTAGTGTTTTATTAGCGGTTGCGCCTTTGATTATCGTCAAAATCACACCAGCGGTTTTGGGTGTTAATTCTCTGTTTGGTTTTCTTGGGATTTCCTATCTGACTTTCCGTTCGGTTGCGATGATTATGGAAATGTGGGATGGCGATTTGCATGGTGTTAGGTTTTGGTCATTTCTGCGGTTTATGATTTTCATGCCAACGATTTCATCTGGACCGATTGACCGTTATCGGCGTTTTAACGCTGATTATCAAAAAATTCCTGACCATGAAACCTATCTAAATATGCTTGAAAAGGCGGTTTGGTCGCTCATGCTAGGGGCATTTTACAAATTTATCTTGGCTTATTTCCTCGGTGAGGTTTTATTGCCGTCGGCAAAATATCTGGTTTTGGCTGCGGGTGGCTTGTTCAATTGGCAAATTTTGCTTGTTATGTATGCCTACGGCTTAAATCTCTTTTTTGATTTTGCGGGTTATTCTTTATTTGCTATCGGCATCTCTTATATATTGTGCCGTTTTTGACGGAAAAACATGAGCAACCTGTTTATCAGATTGATGATTATTTCTTTAGCTCGGAGTGGGCGCATAAGCGCAATATCGCAGACTAAAAAAATCGACTTTCAAGGCGAAAGTCGATTTTTGGGGTGTTCAAGAGATATTGATAATTATTGCTATGGCATAAATTGCTTTAAATTGACCAAGCTGTTTTATAATCGTAATCTTCCTTAACATCCTGTAACATAGGATGAGTGAAAACTTCTCTTACAGGATGAACGGTATATATCAGATAATAGTTGCTAGTTAGCCACTTGTCAATTTCTAGGTAAGTTTGATGTCGTGCGAGTTGACTTGGCTGAGATTTGAAATGTCGAATCATTTTTTGGAGTTGGGTAAGTTGTATCGTTGACAACATTCTTTGAATCAATAAATTGTGATTGCTCACAAATTCTAAATAGGCTAACTCGTCATTCTCAGTTGGAATGTCGCCAAGCAGGACGCAATCAATGTCATTTACTAAATAATCGCTGTAATAATCATTTTCAAAAGTAAAATAAGTCAACTCTATTCTCAAACCGATGGCATTTGCGCGTTGCGTTACCCATTTGCCTAGAGTAATTGTGTCTTTGAAATGCGCCAAGGTTGCAAGTTTGATTTTTTCGCCCTGATAATGGGCTTTTTTGAGCAAATGTTTGGCTTTGGTAAGAGATTTTTGGGGTGGTTGAGAATCTTTTGAAAAATAATGACTGGCAGGAATGCCTTTTCTTTGCTTAAATTGGCTCATATCCAAAACTTCATAAATTGCTTGACGAATCAGCTGATTTTGAATAATCGTCTTGCGGTTCATGTTACAAATGAGAAATTCAGCTCCGCCAATTTGCTGAATTTTTTTCGAGTAGGCAATATCGCTATATTGGTTAGGATCAAACAAAGTCGTTGAAAACTTGGGCAAGTCAGCCACAAAGCAATCAACTTCATCAATAAATGGGCGATAGCCAAAATAATGCTCATTTACTGTGAGTTTCAATTTTTTATCAGATTTTTCGGTAATTTTGAAAGCACCAGTTCCAATCCAATTTTCAGGTGTGGTTTCATTTTCAATATCTCTGATGACGTATTTGATGTCTGCTAGATAACGAGCGAATAAACGCTCAGGTTGATTGAGCTTGAAAATAATCGTATGATTGCTAGGACACTCAATAGCGATAAGGTTTTCAAATTGATAATAATCGTGACCTAGCTCATGCCTAATCTGTTCAATCGTTTGCTTAACTTCAAGGCTTGTCATCACTTTTCCATTATGAAATTTCACACCTTTTCGCAAGAAGAACGTCCATTTTTGATACGCATTATCTGCTGTAAAATGGTGGGCAAGAAGTGGTGTGAGCGTGTCGTTTTTGTATTCAACTAGCGTATCGCCGAGCTGCTTGATAAGATAATGTTCGTGTAAAATAGCGGTTTGAGTAGGGTTTAGTGTGGTTATCGGACGAGATAAAACTTTTCGTAAAACAATTGGCTCATTTTGAGTATTAGTGTGTTTGAAATCGAAAAAGTCTTGAATTTCAGCTTGAAAATCACGTAACCAATCAAGTGGAAGTGGCAATTCTAAGAGAAATAATAAATTTTCAGCATTTTTTGTTTGTAAAGCATGTGCCAATTCCATTTTAAATTGTTTCTTAAAGTTAGTTTTGAAAGACAATTTAGACAAATGACCACGCCCATGCCCAGGTTCATAAGTCAGCCAACCTTTTTCTTGGAATTTTAGCAATCGGCGCTTGACTTGTTTGCTGGAAAGATACCAAATGCTTTCTAACTCTTTCAAACGAAAATCAGCTTTTTGCCTGGGAAATGTTGCGCGTAATCTAAAATAATCTTGGTTCATAGCCAGCTCGCTTTCTAAAAGGGGACATTTTATTATCAATTCGTCCATTTTTAAATATAATGTATTCTTTTATAATGATAACATAAAGTAAGAGAGTAGGGCAAATTGATGTGGCAACAACTTCATTCAAATATTCGGACACGGATAAAAATTCAGTTTTTGAGCCGTTTTGCTAGTTCGCTGATTTTTCCATTTATGACGATTTATCTGACACGTGCTTATCAGGTGCAAATCGCAGGCATACTTGTTATGATAAGTGTTGTTATTTCATTTATCTCAGGTGTTTATGGGGGTCATCTGACAGATATTTTTGGTCGGCGTAGCATTTTGCTCATTGGTGAATTGCTGAAACTTTTGACGGCTATTGTTATTTTTTTGGCAAGTTTTCTAATGGCTCATCCAGTACTAATCATTTATTTTATGATGTTATTAAATAATATTGCAAGTGCCTGTATTAGCCCAGCGAGTGAGGCGATGTTGATTGATGTTTCGAGCGAAGAAACGCGTGGTTTCATGTATGCTATCAATTATTGGGCTAGTAATTTATCAATGATGTTGGGCATTACGATTGGTGGTTGGCTCTTTGAAAAGGCATTTATTTGGCTTGTGATTAGTTTAGTGATTATTAATACCATAAATTTTCTTTTGACGAAATTTTTCATCACTGAAACACATTATGTTGAAAAAACGAGTCATAAAAGGCTTGGTCTTGGTGCTGTTTTTGCTAGTTATCAAGTTGTTTTTTCAGACTTGCGATTCGTTTTATTCACGATTGGTGGTATTTTGATTATGACCGTTGAATTTCAGCGCACCAACTATATTTCAGTTCATTTGGCGCAAGAGTTTCTGCCTCAGTCAGTTTTTGGCATAACATTTGATGGGCTAAAAATCGTCAGTTTGATGGCAACGCTTAATACCCTGTTGATTGTTCTATTGACAGTGCCGATTTCAAAAATGGTAACGAGATATGCTAACAACTGCTTGTTTATTATCGGCGTAGCGCTTTTTAGCCTAGGTTATGCGATTCAAGCGATTTCTTTGGATTTTGTCATATTAGTTGTATCTAGTGTTATTTTATCAATAGGAGAGTTATTTTATGTGCCAACTAGACAAAGCAAGTTAGCTGAGCTCATGGTCGAAAATAAGCGAGGTGCCTATGTCGCTTTCAACGGCATTATTTTTAAACTTGGACAAATAATAGCTGCTGGTATGTTAATGTTATCGCCGATTATTGGGGCATTTGGTATCTTTATCTTAATTATAATGTCAGGTTTTCTTGCAATTGTGACAACATCAGTAGCGCTTAAACTAAAATAAAAAATTTTCGTGGTATAATGGAATTAGACTATACTTGAACGAGTATAAAAACAGAGGTCATATGTCCAAGAAAACTAAAATCACAGCAATCGTCATTCTAAATTTTATCATTTATATCTCGCTTGGTCTGCCAGACTCTATCTTAGGTAGTGCTTGGCCTAGTATGCGCGTGAGTTATGATATGGGTGCAAGTCAAGTCAGTTATTTGTCAACAATTATGCTTGTTTTTTCTTTTTTATCAAGTGTTTTTTATACAAAAATTTCACAAAAATTGACAGTGGCACAAGTGATTTTTTCTAGTATGACTTTTGTGATTATTGGGCTTATTTTGATGATGGTAACAGCCAACCCGCTTGTGTTATTTTTGGCTACCCCTTTTATGGGCATTGGTCAAGGGGCGATTGATGTCACAGTCAATCATTTTGCAGCGAAACATTTGCCGAGTTCGCTCATGAGTTTGTTGCATGGTTTTTATGGCCTCGGTGTTAGTTTGAGTGCTGCGATTCTGACTTTTTTTCTGTCCACCTTTTCTAGTTGGCGTTTGGCGATTGGCTTTATTACGGTTGTCGAAATCTTGATTTTGACTCTTATTTTCGTTTATCGGGCAACATTTGCTGAGCATGATCAGTCTGAAAATGTTGCTGAAAAATCAGAAAATGAGCTTAAACCGAAATTTAGAGTTGCTTATTTTGTCAGTCCTTTATTTTATTTTTTCTATTCAGTCGAAGGTGTTGTCGGCGTTTTCCTTGCGACCTATTATGCTGAAGTATTTCAAGTAAAACCGTCCCTTTCAGCAGGATATACAACCTTATTTTGGCTTGGCCTCATGACAGGTAGATTCCTAACAGGGGTATTGACAAGATTTCTTAGCGATAAAAAAATCATTTTCACTCATCTTGTGTCACTTATTATCATGTCGTTTGCGTTGTTATTTCCACCAACCGCTTGGACACCAGTAGTTGTTTTCGTACTCGGACTTGCCATGTCGGCGCTCTATCCTTTGCTAATGATGTTGCCCAATCAAATGTATCCAGAACCAATCGCTCAAAAAGTTATCTCCTACAATGTCGGCTTTTGTCTCCTAGGTATTCTTGTTTTTCCGCTACTATTTGGCGTATTGTTTAGACTGATGACTTTCAGTATTTTCCCGATTTTTATCATTTCAATGTCAGCCATTCTTCTAATTTTAGCCATTTGCCTTTATAAAATTGTCGAGAAACAAATCAAAGCATGAGTTTAAAAATGTGCTTTTTTTTTAACTTTATACTTGACACAATACTATTTTTGATATATCATAATACTATACAGGAAATAATATTGTTTTAGAAAGAAGTAAAAAGTCAATGAAAATTCAGAACTATACCCTAAAAATTGGCAAAAAAACCTTATTGACTGATGTCAACGTGAGCTTTGCCCAAGGAAAAATCACGCACATTTTAGAAAAAAATGGCACTGGTAAATCGCAATTTGCCAAAGATTTGTTGCTACGGACAAGACCAGATGAAACACTCATCATCTCAAGTTACGCCAGAATCCCAAACGATTTGCGTTTGACAGACTTGCAAACGTTCCTAGCACAAAAATTTTCACAAGAAAAAATTGACCGACTGTCAACCTTACTCAATCTGTCAAATATTGACCCGAAGCTTGCAATCAAAAAATTATCAGACGGTCAAAAACGCAAACTGGAAATTCTGACTTTTTTTCTATCTGACAAGTCAATCATCATCTTAGACGAGCTGACAAATGCGCTCGACCAGACAACGATTCGTGAGATTTACCAGTTTCTAAATGCTTTTATTCGTGAAAATCCTGATAAAATTATCCTAAATATCACGCATGAAATGCAAGATTTAACCAATCTAACAGGCGATTTGTACCTACTAAATCAGCAAAATTTGACACCATTTTCGAGTGTTGATAGCATTATCGAAAGTTATGTGAGGGGCTAGTATGTTTTTTAAACAATCAATCATCAGTCGCACGATTTGGCTCATTATGGCGCTTGTTTTGGCGATGTTCGGGCTTGCCTATGTGATGTTATATGCTCTTGACAAGGTAAGTCAACCGTCCTATGACAACTTTATGCTCAGTGTCTACGCTGTTTTCACGCAGTTCGGTTTTCTTGTTTATAGTTTTGTTGTTGCCTACACTTTTCACAAGGATAATCAGGACAAAACGGTGCTATTCTACCGTTTTAGCGGTTTGACTGCGATGACCTATTTTTTGAGAAAACTAGCGGTACTTGCCTCAGAATTTTTCCTTGCGATTGTCTTATTTAATCTCGCGACATCAATCGTTTATGGTAATTTCAGCCATTTTCTTCAAATGCTAGCGCTCTGTACAGCTGTCACCTTATATGAGATTTTAGTTGTCAGTTTCTTTGCAATGTTACTGCCAAATCTCCTCTTATCCATTGCAGCAACGATTTTCTTTTGGATATTTACGCTTATTTTGAGCCAATTAGGAGGTATTTTCAAATATGCTGCTTATTTTGATCAATCAAATGACTTGTTCAGTAAAGTTCAAAGCTCTTTCAAAGGCGGAAATGTCTGGCTATCCAGTCAAGATAATTTACATCTCTTATTTTACGTCGCCGTTATTTTGGTGCTAGTCACAGCATTTTCAAAAATGAATCAAAAAAGATGGCTGAAAAGTGGCATTTAATAAAAAGAAAGGAAACTAAATTATGACAATCCAAACACCAACAGTTTTACTTGACGGTAGTGTGCTTGCGATTCTTGAAAAGGCGGATATGTATGGCTATCTTTTGACCAAAGAAGTGCAAAAACACGTCGTTGTTTCGGAATCGACCATGTATCCCGTGCTACGCCGTTTGCAAAAAAATGGGGAATTATCCACTTACGATGAAGCATTTGAAGGGAGAATGCGCAGATACTACCGCATTACCGAAATGGGTAAGGCACATCTGACGGAAATCAAGCACGATTGGCAAGCATTTGCCAAGGGGATCAACGACATTTTAGGAGGTGTGGCATGAGCTATATCAATGATTTAAGGGCAAATTTGAAGGCTTTGCCGAAAAATGAGATAGATGAGGCAATTTTATATTACGAGGAATATCTGGCGGATGGCGAGTTGAGCGATGGTGCGGCGGTGGCTGAGTTTGGTACGCCAAAGAACTTGGCGCGGCGCTTGGTAGCGGACTATTATATGGACGCGGCGGACGAGGAGATGTTTGCCTTGCAAGGGCAAGAAGTGGCAAAAGTACCTGCGAAATCGCCTTTTAAGCTGACTTGGTTTATTATTCTTGCGATTTTTGCTTCACCGATTTTGATTCCTGTTGCGATTGTGGTGGTGGTCATGATTTTCACTGTTGCGATTACGGCTGCGACACTCATCTTTACAATATTATGTGTGTTATTTACTTTTGCAATTGTGGCAGTTTTCGCTATTTTTGGAGGAATCATGGTTTTGCCCCAATCTATAACAGGTGGTTTGTTTTATATTTCGGCTGGACTTGCTGTTGTCGGCGCGCTTATCTTATTGTCGCCAGTTGTTTTAACGTTAATTAAAGCTATCAAAACACTTCTTGTAAAATTTATCACATGGATTGGTAAAAAAATAATTAGAAAAGGTGGACAAAAACTATGAAACGTAAAAATTTGCGATTAATTATTGGGGCAAGTCTGTTAGTTTTTGGTACGAGTTTAGCTTGTTTGCTTGCTATTTTTGAGAAACCTGGTAGCATTTATTGGTCTCATGGCATGCAATATCGCTCAGAGAAAGATTATTTCAGCCAGTCTTACCAAGAGGACTTGCCGGAAATTTCTGAGGTTGAAACGCTGACGATTATTTCTGAAAATGCGAGTGTGACAGTGATTGAGGGCGATAAATTTGATGTGCGTGCTAGTAATATTGCCTCTGAAAATGATGTGGAAATAGCTTATAGTAAAGGAAATCTGACGATTGATGTTTCTAACGGTAAAAACTATGTTACCTTTAATCTAGGCCTCATTATCGAGATAAATAATCAAGAACTCACAATCGAAATTCCGAAAAAACATCAGTTATCACAGATCAAAGCTGAAAATAAAAATGGTGGGTTTGAGTTTACTAAGTTGACCAATCTCAATAAAATTGAGGCGACCACGCCAAATGGTTATATTGACTTTAAGAGTACATCAGCACAAGAAATAACTGCCAAAACTATAAATGGTAGCATTGATTTAGTCAATGGCACATTTAAAGTTGCAAATCTGTCAACTAAAAATGGGGATGTGACGGTTGAGAATGCAACATTTGACAACTTTTTTGCTCAAAGCAATAATGGTGAGATTGAGTTGACTAAGAGCAAGATTAAAACTGATGGCGAAATTAAAGGTAAAAATGGCGATATTGATCTGACAGATTGTCAGATTCCCAACTTTTTTGCCAAGAGTAGGATAGGCGATTCAGAGATTATACAGGCTTATCAAGCTAAAAAAACAAGGAAAGAGCTTGCCAAACTGATTATTACAAGTAATCTAGGTGATGTGACGTTAAAATAAGTTCAGATTGCCAGCTAAACATTAAAGCACTATCAATATGTGAGGGATGTTTAGTACTTTCACGCTCCAGATTTTGTCTGGAGCGTTTTTCTATTTTTGAAAATAAAAAAACGACATCAAAGAGGACACTAATGGCATTTTACTTGATATATTGTATTAAATTTTGCCATAGAATGGGCAAAAAGTCAATATTTACGTTTTTTTCCACGGTCGTTTATCATTCGAAAGTGATAATGTCCTAAGTAGGTCGAAACATAAAATGTCCCAAATGTTAAACTAATACTTATGAAAAGGATATTACTCACTGTGAATGATTCAAAAAAAGTATCATAACTACGAAGATAATTGAGGGATAAGAAAAGCATATCTTCAACTGATAATTTACTGTGACGACCTCGACGGTTATGTTTTTCATGATAAGCGGTCTTAAGAAGACTGCTCATAGATTCAAAGGTTGGACGTTTAACGCCAACTAGACGTTTAAAATGACTATCGCTGAGTTTCGTGAGGGATTCATAGTTCATGACTATAGTATAACAAATTTTTTTATTTTTGGGAGAA
>NZ_BLLI01000066.1 GCF_011170085.1 Pseudolactococcus hodotermopsidis
ATAACGAAAGTTTAACAGATTTTTTATGAAAATTAAAGCGGTTAGGGAAATAATCGTCTGAAATAGCTATTTAACTTGTGAAATTTCGGAATTTGTCGGATAAATTAAATTTATGAAATGACCGTGGTTATTAAAAACCGTTAGTTGCTTTAACTAACGGTTTGTGTTATAATAGAATTATGTTAATCTTTCCACTCATCAATGATACTAGCCGAAAAATTATTCATGTTGATATGGATGCTTTTTTCGCCTCAATTGAGGAGCGGGATAATCCTGAGTTGATTGGAAAGCCTGTCGTTATCGCACGAAATCCGATTGAGACTGGTGGACGAGGTGTGGTGTCAACTGCAAATTATGTGGCACGCAAGTTTGGTATTCACTCGGCTATGTCGTCAAAAGAGGCTTATGAACTCTGTCCGCAAGCCGTCTTTGTTTCAGGAAATTATGAGCATTATCGGGAAATTTCGCGGCAAATGCACGAAATTTTCCATCGCTATACTGACCAAGTTGAGGGAATGGCACTTGATGAGGCGTATTTGGATGTGACTGAAAATAAAATTGGGGCAACAAGTGCTGTTAAAATCGCCAAAATGATTCAGCACGATATTTTTACTGAGCTACATTTGACGAGTTCAGCGGGGGTTTCTTATAATAAATTTCTGGCGAAAATTGCCTCAGATATAGAAAAACCGCGCGGTTTAACCTTGATTACACCAGAAAAGGCACTTGATTTTCTGGCGAACTTACCGGTAGAAGAATTTCATGGTGTGGGGGCTAAGACAGCGGAGAAACTTGAAGTTCTGGGCATTAAAACAGGCAAAGAGATTCAAGCTTATTCGCCACAGATTTTAGCAGAAAAGCTTGGTATATTTGGTTGGGAACTTTATCTTAAGGCTAATGGTATTCACAATTCGCCAGTTAAACCTAATCGACTTCGGAAGTCTGTTGGCAAGGAAAAAACTTATGGTAAATTACTTTATTTGGCGGAGGATATTAAGGCAGAAATTACCATACTGTCGCAAAAAGTTTCAGATATATTAGGTGAAAATAAGTTGCAAGGCTCAATTATTGTGATTAAAATTAGATATGCTGATTTTGCAACAATGACTAAGCGCGTTTCTTTAGACGAGAAAACGGCTGATTTTGAGACGATTGCGCAACAGGCACGAAAATTATTAGAGAATAGCTTGCGTGAAAATGCGGGAGTTCGCTTGCTTGGCGTTACAGTAACGGGGTTATGAAGAGGAGACAAAGGTAGCCGAAAAAGAGAAAAGGCAAAAAAGCGATTTCTTGTTTTTTCTGTGTGAAAAGGTAGTAGAGAATACCGCTCAAACTGGCGATCAAAATGATAAGATTTAATTGGAAAAAATCAGTTGAAAAGCCAATCAAGCTCAAATAGAGCCAGTCGCCGCTACCTATTTTATTGGCTGAAGAAAATTCAGTTAGGATGCCTAAAATGATAGAAAAAATGGCAAGGAAAGTGAGATTAGCTGAAAAAAGTAAGCAGATGAAAAATATCAGCCAGATAATTAGCGGAAAACTATGATTTTTGAGGTCGAATCCTGTTAGTAAAATTGAAGCAAGTAAGATGAGAAAGACTGTTAGTTCGATTTTACCTGATAAGCCAAACAGGAAAATTAAACCTGTCAAAAATTCCAAACTAGCGTACCAAAAGGGAATTTGTGTGCCACAATAGCGGCATTTTGAGTGGCTCAAGACCTGAGAAATCAGTGGTATTAAGTCTCGATTTTTTAAAGTCTGACCACATTTTCCACAATGCGAGCGGGGCAAAATGATAGAGTGGTCAGGTAAGCGGTCAATCATCACGCCAAAAAATGAGCCGAAAATTGTACCAATTGTGAAAAATAAAATTTTATCCATACTATCTTATACGAAAAAGAAATCAAATTGTTTGATTAAATGACTAATTTTTTTTATAATGAAAGTATCAAGAAAGATTTGGAGAAGATTATGACGAGAGAAAAAACAAAAACTGTTTTGAATCAATCTGTTGCTGATTTGTCGAAAGCTTCAGCTTTGGTTCATCAAGTTCACTGGTATTTACGTGGTCCTGGTTTCATGAAATTGCACCCTAAAATGGACGATTTGATGGACGATCTGAATGACCATTTGGATGAATTGTCAGAGCGTTTGATTACAATTGGTGGTTCGCCAGTGTCAACTTTGAAAGAATTTGATGAGTTGTCAAAAATCGAACTTGAACCAGCAACTTGGGGCAAATCAACCGAAGAACGTTTGACAGAAGTTGTCAAGGCTTATAAATACTTGGCAGTTCTCTTTCAAGATGGTTTGGATGCAAGTGATGAAGAAGGCGATGACGTGACAAATGGTTTGTTTTGTGATGCCAAAGGTAACCTTGAAAAGACAATTTGGATGCTTGAATCAGAACTTGGTTTGGCGCCTGGTTTGTAAGAAGAGAAGTTTTGAAACTAAAGAGCTTGCTTGTGATAGCGGGCTTTTTTGATTAGCTATAAAAAAGACTAGATTTTTTCTGTGAGCTTAAAAAGAGTATTTCAAGTAGCTTACCGCAGTTCGCGATTTATTAAAAAAGCTAGAGCAATCGTTAAGAGAAGTAGCTATATACAATGTGATTTAGGCATCGACACATTTGTTTGTTCCATCTCAAAATTTTGCGTTTCGTTTTTATACAGTGATATGAATGCACGACAGTCAAAAATTTTGATTCTTGAAAATGTTTTCATAATATGGTAAACTATGAGAGGATGAAAACATTATACGATGTTCAGGAATTTCTTAAAAAACGTGGCTACATCAACCTTTTTAGTGACCGTAAAGATGCTATTTATTTTATGGCGCAGGAGCTAAAAGCACAGTATGATGCAGGATTAATCCCTGATAATAAAGAATATTTTACTGCCGATTTGATTTTGCGGCGAGAATACAGACTTGAAAGCGAGAAAAAATCATGACAAAAAAAATTATTGGCATTGACCTCGGTGGCACAACAATTAAATTTGGTATTTTGACAGTAGCAGGTGAAATTCAGGATAAATGGGCGATTGAGACTAATATTATTGGCAGTGGTAAACGTATTGTCCCTGATATTGTTGCTTCTATCAATCATCGTTTGGACTTGTATCAACTTGATAAGTCTGATTTTCTTGGCATTGGTATGGGGTCTCCTGGTTCAGTTGACATTAACGAAAATACGGTTGTTGGTGCTTATAATTTAGGTTGGGAAACTTTACAAGAAGTTGGTAAAGAGGTTGAAGCTGGTGTTGGTTTGGCGTTTGCTATTGATAACGATGCCAATGTTGCGGCGCTCGGCGAGCGTTGGGTTGGTGCTGGAGAAAATAATCCAGACGTTATCTTTATGACACTTGGAACAGGTGTCGGTGGTGGTATTATCGCAGCTGGTCAGTTGATTCACGGTGTTGCAGGTGCTGCGGGGGAAATCGGTCACGTCACTGTTGATACGAGTGCGACTGCTTTTGAGTGTACGTGTGGCAAGAAAGGTTGCCTCGAAACAGTTGCTTCAGCGACGGGCATTGTTCGTGTGGCGCGCCAACTTGCTGAAAAGTATGAAGGTGATTCAGCTGTCAAAGCAGCCATTGACAATGGTAGTGCAGTGACCTCAAAAGATATTTTTATGGCTGCTGAAAATGGCGATAAATTTGCTGATTCTGTTGTTGAAACGGTTTGTCAGTATCTTGGACTTGCCTCTGGGAATCTTGCCAATACGCTCAATCCTGACTCAATTGTCATCGGTGGTGGGGTGTCGGCTGCGGGCGAATTTTTGCGTCTGCGTGTTGAAAAATATTTCAATCTTTACACTTTTCCACAGGTTCGCCATTCAACAAAAATCAAAATCGCTGAACTTGGCAATGATGCGGGTATCATTGGGGCGGCGAGTCTTGCTTTGAAATTTGCTGAAAATGAGGTTGCTTAAAAATGTTATTTTATGTTAATATCGTTTTAATTCTGATTGTTATCGGTATTATTGGCTATCCTTTTGTCAATAAATTTCGAATTAAATCTGTTGCCAAACTTGTTGATAATGCTGAATTTTCTAAGCAAATGATTGGTGGTCAATTGATTGATTTGCGTGAGGCAAATGACTTTCGAGTTGCCCATATCTTGGGTGCACGGAACTTGCCTTTTTCAACGCTTGACCAAAGTTTATCTGCGATTCGTAAAGATAAACCAATTCTTTTTTATGAGAATGCAAAACCTGCTGTTGCGATACGCGCAGCGCTCAAACTCAAAAAAGCGGGTTACATCAACATTTTCATCCTTAAAACGGGTATGAAAACGTGGCATGGCAAAATCAAAAAAGGAGCGTAAACGCATGGCAGAAACTAGAAAACGGCGCTCGGAGCGGGTATCGGAGTCGTCAGGTAAGAGAGCTAAGGCGACAAAAAAAGTCAAGCCGAAGAAAAAACATCGTGGGCTTAAAATTTTTGGTGTGCTGATTCTTCTGATTCTCTTAGTCGGCGGTGTGCTGGGGGGGAAGGCTTATCTGGATGTTAAAAAAGCCTCAACTAAGGCTTACGAGCAGGTTGATCGGCAGACGGAGGCGAAGTTGCCAAGTTTGAAGGCGAAATCGCCGTTTACTTTTCTATTTTTAGGTGTTAATGGTGACACTGCCAATGATATTTTGTTGCTGACGGTCAATCCTAAACAAGATAAAATGACGGTTATCAGTCTTAACCGTGATATTTATCTGACGTCTGAAAATACAACTTTGAAAGAGTTGTACGGCACAAAAGGGGTTGCAGGTGAGATTGATGCGTTGCAAAACTTGTTTGGTGTTGAAATTCCGCGATATGTGAAGTTTGATATGGCAGGGCTGGGCGATTTTGTTGTTGCTGTTGGTGGCATTCAAGTCTCTAATAATACGCACTTTATTGCTAATGGCTATGAATTTGAAAAAGGAACACAACATTTAACCAATGCTGAAGAAGTTCGAGGTTTCCTGACAAAAGTTGGAGACGATCCAGCTAAGGCTGATGCAGACTTGATTGAGCGCGAGCAAGCTGTTCTTATGGCGATTATTCCGAAAATGAAGTCAGTTGGTACGGTTCTCAATTACAATAAATTTATTACAGCTTTTGGTAATAACATCAAAACAGACTTTGTTTTAGGGAATCTTGAAATGCTTGGGCTGCAATATAACAGTGTTCTTGGCGGAATTACCAAGGAAAATCTGAAACCAGCTAAGACGATGATTGATGATAAGGAGCAATTAATCTTGCCAGAAGATAAGATTAATAAAGCCCATGATAAGATTGAAGAGGCTTTAAATGAGTAACTAAAAAAGACATTTGCAAAGATGTCTTTTTTAGTTACTCATTATTTTAAAACAATAAAGTCAGCAACAGGGCGACCGTCTTGACTTTCAAAAAGGATGTTGCCATCAAGTGACATTTGAGAAGAACCACCGCCGTCAAGAACGACCAGATTTTGGAGGTTAAGGTTTGCTACTGCAGCCATTGTACCGTCGTAGCCGACACTTGTGTCAGAGATGATGAGATAGATATTATTATCAGCATCATTGCCGATATAAGAGTGAATCATCCAGTTGACAGTGCCGTCATTTGGCAAAATTTCGCCGTCTTTGATGAGAATGCTACCAAAGCCAAAACTTTCTTGCGCTCCTCTTTCGAGGATTTCAGTAGCGGGTGTATAGAGGTCGTAACCGCGCGCAGAACCGTCTTTATTGATGACGAAAGCAGCACTACCATACTCAGTATTCGTCCAATTTGAAAAAAGCAGACCGTTATTAATCTGAAATCCAACAATTTGCCCAGTTTCCATATTGAAACCTGACGTATTCATGATTAGGCTGTCGGGATATTGTGCAATGATGTCAGCCATCATATAAGTCCCAGGAAATTGCGCTGCAGCTGTTTTTAAAACTTTTGGATTGTTTGCACGATAAATCAGGACATCTCCAACAGATAGGTCTGTGAATTTTTCGAGTTTATTTGCTGATTTGACCTTGACCCATCCTGCTTCGCCGGTATCTTCAACTTCAGGAGCGGGTGCAATGGATACAGGTGGTGAGCTAACGATAGTATTTGGTGCGTTTGTTTTAGTAGGTTTAGCCCCTAGGGAATCTGTTGGTTTTGATTTTAAGAGGACAAAAGTAATACAAGCAGCGATAAGGAAAAAGAGTAGTACTAAAATCTTGAACGATTTTTTGGGCTTCTTTTTTTCTTTTTTCGTTGTTCTTTTCATAGGGGAAATGTTATCTTTCATAAGTTATTTTAGGACGATAAAGTCACCAACTTGGCGATTATCTTGACTCGGTACGATGACTTGGCCTTTAAGTCCCATTTGGGAAGAACCACCACCGTCCATAAGGACAAGGTTTTCAAGATTGAGAGGAGCGATTTGACTCATGATATTGTCATATCCCGCACCAGTTTCACTAACCATGACGTAGATATTGTTATCTTTGTCATTGCCGATAAAACTATGGAGCATCCAGTTGACCGCCTCGCCTTCGTTTTGGTCTTGCCCATTTTTGATGAGAATTTTACCAAAACTATACGATTGTTCAGCGCCATTAGCGATAATTTGCTTAGCGGGTGTTGTGTTATCGTAAGTTGTGATAGAGCCGTCTTTATTGATGACAAAAGCTTGTTTTGCACGAATGTTTTCATCCCAATCAATAAAAAGTTTCCCATTATTAATCTGAAAACCAGTGATATTTCCCTCGTCCATGTTAAAACCAGAAGCGTTCAAAATCAGTGCATCTGGATATTGTGCCATAACCTCAGGTAGAACTTGTAAGGTCGGCATAATGGAGGTTGCGGTCTTTAAAACATAAGGATTGTGCGCCTTGTAAATCGTGACATGAGCAGTTGAGAGATCGGTAAATTTCTCGCCATCGCCTGTTGAGTTGACCTTGACCCAACCAGGACCACCTGTCGTTTCAACTTTTTCAGTACTCTCGGTAATACTAACTGAACTTGAAGAAACGACTGACGTACTTGACGACGATTCAACTGAAAGCGCTACTTTTTTAGAGTTAGAAATGGTAGGTTTTACAGCTGCTTTTTTTTCAATAGGTTTTTTAATTAAAATAGATGAAATTGCTATGATGATGAGGCTGAGGCTAAACAAGATTAAGCCAAATTTAGATTTTTTACTATGTTTACTTCCCATTCTATCATTATATAGGGATTTCGTTAATTAGTCAAGAAGTACTCATTTTGTTAATAAATAACAAGTACCATAGGTTATAGGAGTCATAAAAACTTTAAATAACGAAGTCTCAGAATCGGAACTTATTTTTTTTAGGTATGTTTAATATTATAAAATAGTTATTGAACACTACAACTTTAATTAGTATTACGGAAGAATTGAGGAACAAATGAAGAAAAAGAACAATCTTAGTAAATTGTTGCACCAAAACGTTGAAACTAAGAACACCAATTATCGGATGTGGAAGAGCGGGAAAAAATGGATCTATGCCAGCTCTATCCTGACGATGATTGCAGGTGGCGTTATTGCAGGTAATGCTGTGATTTCATCTGCGGATGAAAATGATAAGGCGATTGTTGCTAGTCAAAAAGCTGATGGTGAAGAAGATGCGGATGTACCTAGTTTGCACGTTGAACGAGCTATCACAGCCAAAGAAAGTTTGAAAGTGGCAAGCTTGCTTGATGTTGATCGTAGCGATTTTGAGGCTGGTGTGATAGAAAATGACAATGCGCCAGCTGAATCAACGACGTCTGTGCATGTGCCATTGCCAGATGCAGTTGTCGCTGCTAAAAATGGTACGGCTGCGGCTGCGGCTAAAGCTATGCCACAAGTTACGATAGCAGGGTTAAGTGGTACTGCCATCTCTCAAGGTGCATGGGTCTCAGTTGATAATTTTGAGGACTTTGAACGTGCTTATGAAAATCAAAATGTTCGCTATATTCAAGTTGCATCTGATTTCATTTTTGCTGGTACTAGTGATGGTGGTAGTAACTATGGACGATTAAGTGAACGTAGTGGTGAATTAACGATTGACGGTAGCGATGAAAATGGTAATCCTCATACAATTAATATTTTAGGGGCTATTTTTAGTTTAAATCGAAATACCACAGCTACTACCTTTACCGTAACAAATTTAAATATTATTGGTCGAGGTTGTGAGGCTGACCGAGCTTTGATAAATCAACAGTCTGAGTCTGGTGATGGTTCAAGCTGGCATGTTAATATTGATAATGTGAGTTATGTTGGTAGTAATACAGGAGATCTTTCGGATGTAAATGAATCACGTGGTAATCGAAATGGTACACAAGTTGTTCGTCTATTCAAAAATCGTGGCGCAAATGCTAAGGTAGTTTTATCAGGTAAAGTATACACTACCGCTATTGAGGAAATGGGCTGGGCGGAGTTTGTTGATATGGTTGATGGTAGTGAGGTAATATTGCGTCGACCACCTAACGGTGCTCATGACTCGATGATTTATTTCCAATCCTATAACAATGCAACAGCAAATATTGGCGATGGTGTGCATATTGTCTGTGATGCGAGTATACAAACAGTTCAAAATGATTATGACATGCTTTTTCAGTTAAACAATTTAAATCTTGGTGATAATGTTGTTTGGGAACAGTATAACTTTAAATATTTATTTGAAAACGAAAGCCCTAGAAATTACGTTTTTGGCAAAAATCTCAAAATGACCGCAACTGCTATGAAAGATGATAGTGGTGTTGAATTGGGAAATAATACCAATATTCTGTTTAACGCTGGTACAATATTAGATGTTCAACAATGGCGTCCTGGTAGTCCAGTATTTAATTTAGATAGTTCTAGTGCAACGATTAAGTTTATCTCACCTAAAGCACTACATATTGTAAATCTATCTAGTACAGGTGAGGCTAATATCGATCCTTCTGCTAACCTTTTCGCAGGTGATGGTAAGTTTATCATGGATAACTCCTCTATTGATGTGTGGAGAGGAGCTAAAAATCAGTTAGCGGGCGATACTCCAGATAAAGATGACAATGATGTTAAATTTGCCACAATGACTATTGTGGGTAATAGCGCTAATGCGACAATTAATCCAATTGGTGGTGGTACGACTACTTCACTGAAGATGACTGATGTTCGCGAGCTTCAAACCAATGCGATTTCGAATGGAACAGTTAAAATTAACTACATTGATCAAAGTGCAACAAGTACAACTGATGCGGATCATATCGTGAATAGCGTTATGCTTGATGTTAATGAACTGGATGCTGGTGGACACAATAAATATTACATCGGTCAAGAAATTCCAGCGGATGTTTCAAGATTTGTCCATGATAATATGCCGGCCAACTACAAGTGGGCGTTAGGCGATCAAGTTAATCCAATCGCAGCGACAGACAAACAGTCTAAGGGCGACCAAACGACCCTTGTTGATAATGGGAACGCCAAAGGTCAGCTTGAGCGGATGATTGTGCCAATGGAGGGCGTTGAGTACGTTTATAATGTCTATGTTTACGGTAATGACGTTGATGATGTTGAGTATCAATACGTTAATTCTGTTACAGGAGATGTTGTAGATGTTTCAGAAGTCGCAACTTCTGAGCAGGAATCGACTCTCGGTCTTGTAACAGCTAACGTTGGTAATGTTATCAACTGGGAAGCTCCTTATTATACAGCGACTAATATCCCAGCAGGTTATAAATTAGATACCAATCATGCGCAGCCTAAGACAACGCAAGTTTTGGCGCAAAATACACCTAAGACAACTTTCTATGTGACACCAGTTAAACAAGATTTGACGGTTAGATTGGTTGATAAGAACGGTAAGCAGATTGGCACGACGACTTATCCAATTTCTGGTACTTCTGGTTTAGAGAAAACGTATGCTGAGTTGCTTACTATGGGAAATGTTACTATCCCAGCTGGTTATAAAGTGAGTGCTGGAGAAGCAGCGAAAATTTTCAAGTATGATGCAACAGATAATCTGAATCATACGACTGGTGCTGAAACGGCTGATAAGCAAGTACAAACGCTTGATATTGTCCTTGATACTAGCATGCAAACGGCGACATTTACGTTTATTGATGCCTCAATAGGTGGTGCTACTTTAGAGACTAAGTCAGTAGATGGTCAAGCGGGGACTAGCATTAGCGGTTCGGCTGAGTATGACATTGCTAGCAAAATTGCGACTTTCGAGGCTCAGGGCTATGTTGTGAAGTCTAATAACTTTAATGCTAATGCAGTGTTTGACGCTGATGAAACAAGTTCACAGGACTATACGATTCAGTTGGTTCGCGATACTGAACTCAAAACTGGAACTTATATCGTTAATTTCACAGTTGATCACAATTATGATGACAAAAATCACATCTCTGAGAAGATTCCTGTAAAAGTTACTCGTACATGGTATGAGGATAAAGTAACTGGAGAAGAGCTTGCGATTCCAACAGATAAATTGAGCAACGAGGCGGCGCTCACTGCTTATCTGGCGAATTTTGCTGTAAATGGTAATCTTGACCAACATCCAGATAGAACAATCTATGAGAAGATTGATGATCCGAGCACAAAAGCTGATGACTTGGCGAAAGTTGACCGTTATACGGGTATCGTCACATTGGATACTGTACCAAGAGAAAACGAAGTGGGTTGGATACCTGGTAAGTCTGAGACGATGCAGGTTGATTTGGCAAGTAAACCTAAACCTTCTAATGGTGTAGATAAAATTGTAGAGGGCAATGGCGAGGTTAGATATACCGAGGATGTTGAATCTGACTCATTGTATCATTCAGATCATGCTTGGGACAATATTCCTGATAACTCATGGTATGAGGGAGACAGCGATAACTTGATTGAAGAGCCAGGCGATGTTGACAATGATGGTATTCCAAATAGCATGGATGATGACATTGATGGCGACAAGATTCCAAATGATGAAGACATTGACCGTGACGGCGATGGTATTCCAAATGATAAGGATAAAACACCAGATGGTGCGCCAGATCCGATTGATAATGGCTATCACGATGGCGTTCTGACAGATCCAATTACAACGCCAGCGGACGTAGACGGCGATGGTATTCCGAATCAACAAGATGACGATATTGACGGCGACGGCATTGCCAACGCAGAAGATAAAGACATCGATGGCGACGGTATCAACAACGAATATGATAAAACACCGAATGGCGAACAGTCAGGCGAATCAATTCCAGATAACACGTATCATGGCAATGATAAGAATAAGCCGATTGAAGAACCAGGCGACGTTGACAATGACGGCATTCCGAATAGTATGGATGATGATATTGACGGCGATGGCACTAAGAACGAGTTGGACGGCGACCGTGATGACGATGGCATTCCAAACGAGCTTGATAAGACACCAGATGGTGCGCCAGATCCGATTGATAATGGTTATCACGACGGTAATTTGTCTAAACCAATCACAACGCCAGCGGACGTAGACGGCGATGGTATTCCGAATCAACAAGATGACGATATTGACGGCGATGGCATTGCCAATGCAGAAGATAAAGACATTGATGGCGACGGTATCAACAACGAATATGATAAAACACCGAATGGCGAACAGTCAGGCGAGTCAATTCCAGATAACACGTATCATGGCAATGATAAGAATAAGCCGATTGAAGAACCAGGCGACGTTGATAATGACGGCATTCCGAATAGTATGGATGATGACATTGACGGCGATGGCACTAAGAACGAGTTGGACGGCGACCGCGATGGCGATGGTATTCCAAATGAGCTTGATAAGACACCAGACGGTGCGCCAGATCCGATTGATAATGGCTATCACGACGGCGTTCTGACAGATCCAATTACAACGCCAGCGGACGTAGACGGCGATGGTATTCCGAATCAACAGGATGATGATATTGACGGCGATGGCATTGCCAATGCAGAAGATAAAGACATCGATGGCGACGGTATCAACAACGAATATGATAAAACACCGAACGGCGAACAGTCAGGCGAGTCAATTCCAGATAACACGTATCATGGCAATGATAAGAATAAGCCGATTGAAGAACCAGGCGATGTTGACAATGACGGCATTCCGAACAGTATGGATGATGATATTGACGGCGATGGCACTAAGAATGAGTTGGACGGCGACCGCGATGGCGATGGTATTCCAAATGAGCTTGATAAGACACCAGACGGTGCGCCAGATCCGATTGATAATGGCTATCACGACGGCGTTCTGACAGATCC
>NZ_BLLI01000067.1 GCF_011170085.1 Pseudolactococcus hodotermopsidis
AAAATCAAAACCTTTAAGTGTATGGCTCAGAAATATCGTAATCGAAGAAAGAGGCACTTACTTCGGGCGTCCTTAATTTGTGGTATTATCAATTTCGAAATTTAATTTCGGGAGAAGTCTAATAAAAGCAAGAAGAAAACTGATAAGATTGAAATTAAGTGGTCAGCTATGAATGGTCTGGGAGAAAGTTTTCCAACTGTTTATGTTAATGGAAAAGTTGATAATGAGAAAACAAAAGACCTTCGTTGGGCGATTACCAAAGTAGGTTGGGCGAATTTAAAAGAATTAGCACCAGAACTTATAATGGCGTTAATCGGTGTTGATGATGTCAAAACTTTATTGGATGCAGATGCTTCATTTTCTGAACAATCATTGAGTTTTCTTTCGCTACTCTTAACTTATTTTCCAGCGAAAAAAGCAGTCAGCCTTTATAAAGCCATGGAAGCAGTTAGACTGCTCGAAAAAGGTGGAGATTTAGCGCTTGATTTAGCAAAAATCAGTAAGACATTTGGACTTACTGGGAAAGAAGCTAAAGTACTTAGTGAGATGTGGGATGCGGAAAGACTTTCAGGTAAGTTGGATGATATTCCGATAGGCTCGAATGCGGCTAATCATTTGAAGAATGTGGAGAAAATTAGTAGAGAGGGATTTAGTGGTGGACACAATTCTAAGGCTTTCTTTGAAAGTTTAGATGAAGTTGGCGGAAGAATTGCATCAGAAAAAACGAATCCAATATATCCAGGAATTAAAGAGATATTCTATGAAGTTCCTAAAAAAGGAATTGATGGGAAACCCTTAGTCCCTCCAGAATATAGATTGATTAAGCAACCCAAAACAGTTTATGACCCTAATATTATCAGTGATAAGCAAATATATGAGTGGGGACAAGAGGCAATGAAGAATGGGGTTATAGATGGACGTGAAATTACTGGAATAGCAAATAATGGTTTAAAATTTAAAGGATTCATTGAAGATGGAAAAATAACTAATTTTTTTCCAATGTTAAATTAAGGAGAATGAAATGGCATTGATAGTTACTAATCAAGAAGAAAGACGTATTTTATTAAGAACTTATGCAAGTAATATAGACAAAAGAAGTTTGAAAATGTTTTCAAAAAAAATAGGCTATGGGAATGATTTTATTGGAATATATTCTAAAGAGGATATGGAAGAAGACCCCTATGAATTTCAAAATGAATTATCAGAGATTAAAAGTAATCAGATACTTCTTTGGGCTAAATATCCCGCAGCACCAGTAGAAGAAAATTTATATCTCAATTTTGATGAATTTTATGCTTATTTGGTAGAAGTCGTTAATGAAAGAATTGCCGAAACACCTAGCGATAAAGCTGAATATGAACACCTTTTATCAGAAGTGAAAACAGCTTTAGGTTTGTAAAATAAAGTCAAGTAACTATATAATTATTTGTCAGATTGCCTGACCTTTATGAACAATCACTATGTTATTTTAGATTTACAAATATTGTTAGTAAAACATCGTGAAGCAATTAAAAAAGGAAGTCGTATAATACATCAAGAAATCGAAAGTTATTACCGTCAAAAAGGTTGCTATAAATATTGGACAACTATATTATAATTGTCCATACATGTTTGACAGTCAAACATATTTGTCAAAAATAAGTATCATTCGAAAGTGATAATGTCCTAAGTAGGTCGAAATACAAAATGTCCCAAATGTTAAACTAATACTTATGAAAAGGATATTACTCACTGTGAATGAATTGAAAAAATATCGTGTTATCAAGTTAGTACACGATGGTAAGAAAAAGAAACAACGTGCTAGTGTCGAGCTTGGTCTGTCTCTTAGACAAGTCAATCGCCTCCTCAAAGCTTATCAAGAAAAAGGCAAACAAGCCTTTGTACACGGCAATAGAGGCATGAGACCTGCCCACGCCATCTCCTTTGAAATCAAGGAAAAAATTATCAAACACTATAAAGCCTATCAAGACCTAACTCCAAACATCAAACATTTCACTGAAATACTAGCAGAAATTGAGGACATTCATTACTCTGACACAACCATACGGGCAATCATATATAGCGATGGCTTACTCTCTCCAAAGTCCCAAAGGAAAACGAGAAGAAGAATCAAGGCGCTACGAAAGAAAAAAGAAAGTCAGACACAAGAAACTGCACTACTTCACAAAGCAGAAGAAAGATTAGAAGTAGTCGAAAAAGCACATCCAAGCAGGCCGAGAAAGAAATACAGTGGGGAATTAATACAAATGGACGCTAGCTCTTATCAATGGTTTGGTGGACAAATCACACATCTACATGTCGCAATTGATGATGCCTCTGGAAACATCGTAGGCGCTTATTTCGATACACAAGAGACACTCAAAGGATATTATCATGTCTTACATCAAATCTTAACTAAACATGGCATCCCTGTCGCTTTCTTGACTGATAAGAGAACGGTTTTCGAGTATCATAAAAAAGCGAGGAAAAAAATGGAAGACGATACTTTAACACAGTTTGGCTTTGCTTGTCATCAGTTAGGGATTGACGTCAAAACTTCGTCCATACCTCAAGCTAAAGGACGAGTAGAACGTTTAAATGGGACTTTACAGTCAAGATTACCGATTGACCTACAAAGAGCTGGAATTACAACAATTGAAGACGCTAATGACTTTCTAAACAAATGGGTCAGACAGTTCAACCAAAAGTTTGGCAATAAAACAAAAGAGACCGTTTTTGAACAGGCCCCTTCAGCTTCTACGATTAATTTACTGCTAGCTCGCGTGGCGAAACGTGTCGTTGACAGTGGTCACCACATCCGTTATAACAATCACTTCTACTTACCAATTAAAGGAGACAAGGAAATGTACTTTACTAAAAAATCTAAGGCACTTGTTATAGAAGCCTTTGACGGTAATATTTATATCAATATCGAGGACAAGATTTATAGCTCAAGAAAGTTACTAACACATGAAATTTACTCAGAAGAATTTGATCAACCCAAAGAAGGCAAAAAAGAAAAACGCAAGTATATTCCCCAACAGTCACACCCGTGGAAACTTGCATCTTTCGAAAAGTATCTCAGAAGAATCGGTAAGACGCTTCTGGAATATCAAGCTGAAAATTCAGCATAAATCATAACTCAATCATATCAAAAATGGAATCTAAAAGCAAATTTTGCTTTAGCAAAACGTAACTCATGTTTAGACTTTTTTTGGGACATTTTCACTTTCGCTTGACAGTCAAACATATTTGTCAAAAATAAGAAAATTTGATAAAATGAAAGCAGTAACGATTTGAAAGGTAATCCTAAAATGGCAAATTATACAGCAGAAGAAGTAGAAAAAATCAAAGACCACATTCTCTCAGCGCTTGAGGGTGTGATTGATCCAGAGTTAGGCGTGGATATTATCAATCTTGGCTTGATTTATGCGATTGAGTTTGACGATACAGGTCGCACGGAGATTCAGATGACCTTGACGACAATGGGCTGTCCGCTTGCTGATTTGTTGACGGATCAGATTCATGATGTTTTGAAAGAAGTGCCTGAGGTCACAGAAGTTGAGGTCAAGCTTGTTTGGTATCCTGCGTGGAGTGTGGATAAGATGAGTCGTTATGCGCGAATTGCTTTGGGGATTCGTTGAGTTGCTTGAACTTGCCAATTTTAGGTGTTTGACATCTCAAAAATTAGTCCCACATAAGTAAATAAAAGCCAAAATTTCAGTCTCACGACTGATTTTTTTGTGCCTAAAAATGTTAAAATGGAGTTATGACTAAATTTAAGTTTTTTATAATTATCGAGATTATATTACTCTTTTTACTGAGTTTTTCTTTGCTTAAAAATCCCTTTTTCCTCTTTGTCTTGGTAATCGGGCTATTTTTGGCATATTTGTCAATGCAGATTAAGGCAGAAGTCGCGCAAAAAGTCTTGCGACAAATTGCAGCGGGCTTTGGTATTATTGCGCTTATCATGTTTGTTGCAAACGGTTATACATGGCTTGTACTATTGTTTCCAGTTATTGTGGCAATTATTTTTTGGCGCACGACTGGTACGACCTATACATCAGTAAATACTCAAAATCATACGACCGATAATTTTGAACGTCGGGCGATTTTTGACAATCAATCGGATAATAGCGTGTCGCGTATGTCAGGTAATGACGTGATTGACCTTGCTTTCACTGAATTTAAGTCGACGGGCAATGATTTATCAATCAAAAAAGCATCAGGTAATACGAAAATTATCGTGCCAGATGATGTTGCCGTCATTTTGGATGTGACTGCTGTTTCGGGCGTGGTCAAGATTTTTGACGATATTACGCGTGTCAATGCTGAACATGTTCGTTATATGAGTGATGATTTTGGCGCATCCGATAAACGCATTCGGATCATGGTGAAAGTACTTCAAGGCAATGTCGAAGTTATCAAAGGTTAGGATAGGTGTATGAAAAAAAACATTCTCACGACTTTTGTGACTTGGTTTGCCATTATTTTGGGCGGTATTGTTGGTCTTTTACGTTTGCTCAAAGTCAATCTTTTTGATTTTAGAACAGCTTGGCTGATTCTCCTTGTGACAGCAGTTCTGACACTCGTTTTGACAGGGCTTTTCTTCCTCCAAAATAACGACTATACTGCTTGTTTAAAGCAAGATATTGAAAAAATTCTAAACAATGAACCCCCAGAACATAAGCAATTACAGGTCTTATCAAATCGTGTTAAGCAAATGTCAACGGAGTTGCAAGCCCTTTCTGTCACGCAAAACTCAAAAAGAGCTGAGATTATTGAGTCTGAACGAATTAGAATTTCACGTGAACTTCATGATTCAGTCAGTCAAGAATTGTTTGCGGCAACAATGATTTTGTCATCAGTTGTTGATAATCCTAATTTAACGCCGAGTCAAATTCAAAGTCAGACAACTTTGACCTTGAAAATTTTGCACGAAGCACAAGATGAAATGCGTGCGCTTTTATTACATCTTCGACCATCAGAATTGGCTGATAAGACGTTGACTGAAGGGCTAAACGCCCTCATAGATGAACTCCAAGCTAAAATTTCTGCGAAAATATCAGCTGACGTTGCTGAAATCAAAGCCGATAAAAATATTGAAAATAACATTTTTCGTATGACCCAAGAATTGCTCTCAAATACGTTACGTCATGCCAAGGCGAAAAATATCTATATTAATTTTTTTGAGACGGTGGGAACGCTCGTTTTGGTGGTCAAGGACGATGGCTGTGGGTTTGATTCGACAATTGAAAAGACAGCGAGTCAAGGGTTGAAAAATATCCGTGAACGGACACTGTCGCTAGGTGGCAATGTTGAGTTGACCTCAGCGCAAGGTGCGGGTACAACAGTGAAAATCGTAATCCCAAAAGTTAGGAAAAGAGATGAATAAAATAACGATTATGTTAGTTGATGACCATCAAATGGTCAGATTAGGACTTTCAAGCTATCTCAACATGCAAGAAGATTTGACCGTCCTTGTTGAAGCAGTCAATGGTGCGGATGGTGTTAGAAAAGCCAAACGACATCAACCAGATGTGATTTTGATGGATTTGGTTATGGATGAAATGGATGGTATCGAGGCGTCAAAAATGATTTTGGCTGAAAATCCTGCTGCGAAAATCTTAATTTTAACGAGCTTTTTGGACGATGAGAAAATATTTCCAGCGCTTGAAGCGGGTGTTAAGGGATATATTTTGAAAACGTCACAAGCGACTGAAATTGCTGAGGCTGTTCGGAAAATTGCGGTGGGTCAAGATGTGATTTCTGATAGTGTTCGTGCTAAAATCTATGCTAAAAATCATGCTAAACCTGAGTTACACGATGATTTGACCGCGCGTGAACGTGAAGTTTTAAAGGAAATTGCTAAAGGTTTGTCCAACCAAGAAATTGCTGACGCGCTCTTTATTTCGCTCAAAACAGTCAAGACGCATGTTTCTAATATCTTAGCTAAATTGCAAGTTGAGGATCGCACGCAAGCAGCCATATACGCAATCAAGCACAAAATCGCCTGAAATGATATAATTAAGTATGGAAAATTTAATTGAAAAAGCAAGTAAAATCAAAGTCATCTTTTTTGATATAGATGACACTTTGCGCGTGAAAGATACAGGTATTATGCCGAAATCGGTCAATCGCGTTTTTGAAGCGTTGCGTGAAAAGGGGATTTTAACTGGCATTGCTACGGGGCGTAATTTTTTTGGTGTGATACCTGAAATTCGTGCGCTTAAACCTGATTTCTTTGTCACGGCGAACGGTTCTCATGTTGAGGATAAGGCAGGTAATTTTATCTACGATCAACCATTGCCTCAGGCTGTTGTGACGGATTTAGTTGAGTGGCTACGTTCGACAGATGAAGCATATGTCTTTTACGGTGCTAATGAAGTGATTGCCTCAAATGATGACGCGATAACAAGAAATGCGCTTGACAGCATTTATGGGAAAATGCCAGTAGATAAGGACTATTTTCTGAAAGCGCCTGTTTATCAGCTGCTGTCGGTTTCTGAACATGATGAGCGTTTAGTTTTACCTGACAATCTGACGGATAAAGTGCGTATGGTGCGTTGGCATAAAAACTCGTCTGATATTGTGCCAATGACAGGAAGCAAGGCGATTGGCGTCTCGCATGTTCTTGACAAGCTCGGTTTGACGGCTGAAAATCTGATGACTTTTGGCGATGAGCTAAATGACATTGAGCTTTTTGACTATGCAGGACTTGCGGTTGCTATGAAAGTTTCTCATCCGACAATTTTGGAAAAAGCAGATTATGTGACAGATAGCGTTGAAAATGACGGTATCGAAAAAGCATTGAAAATTCTTGGGATTTTATAATATAAAAAGAAATAGGAAATAAAAAAATGACAACTTACCCACAAATTGATTTAGACAACTACAAAGGAACACTTGCAACAATTCATACCAATCTTGGCGATTTGACTGTCAAATTATTTGATACAGAGGCGCCAAAAACAGTTGAAAATTTCATTGAACTGGCAAAAGAGGGCTATTATGATGGCGTGATTTTTCACCGTGTGATTCGTGATTTCATGGTTCAGGGCGGCGATCCAACTGGTACTGGTATGGGTGGTACTTCCATTTATGGCGAAAAATTTGAAGATGAATTTTCGGACAATGTGTTCAATATTCGGGGTGCTTTGTCAATGGCAAATGCTGGTCCAAATACTAATGGCAGTCAATTTTTCATTGTTCAAAATGAAAATCTGTCTTATCCGAAAGAAGCCTTGGTAAAAGGTGGCTGGCCTGAAGAAATTGCTGAGATTTATACAGCTGGTGGCACACCGCATTTGGATGGTCGTCATACGGTTTTTGGACAATTAGCAACTGCTGAAAGTTTTGAAACGCTTGACCGCATTGCCAAAGAACCGACAGGTTTTCAGGATCGGCCGACTAATGATGTTGAAATTCTTAGCATCGACTTTGATAATGTCGAGACAAAGTTAAGTGCGCCAATGGTAAAAACAAGCACTCGCAAAGGGATTAGTACTAAAAAAACGTCTAATTTAAAGAAGAAAAAAGTAAGATGATAGCTGAAAAAATGATAAAAATCGGCAATCGTGTCGATGTTGAAATCACAGGGTTGCAAAAATATGGTGCTTTTGTCAGATTTGGTAAAAATCGTGGTTTGATTCACATTTCGGAGATAAAATCTGGCTATATTGCGGATATTCATGAAATAGTTGCGGTTGGGCAGAAAGTCAAGGCGCAGATTATTGATATTGACGAGTTTGACGGTAAGGTTTCGCTGAGTTTGAGAACGCTTGAAGCGCATCCACAAACGCATCATATTCAGCGTAAATTTCATTTTAATAATTCAGCAAATAAAATAGGTTTTCAACCTTTCAAAGATAATCTGGCAGATTGGACTGAGGAGCAGCTGGCTTATTTGAAGCAAGTCAAGGAAAATCAAGGTGCTTGATTGTGTTTTAATGCGTCGTCTAGTAGACAAAGAATGAGAAAAACAATGTATGAATGAAAAAGTTTTAAAAATTGTCCATAGGCTTTTTAATGTTGTGTCAATTTTAGGGATTATTGGCTGTTTGATTGGTGGTTATTATTTGTATCGTATTGGTGCTTTGCATGATCAGAAAGCGCTTTCCGAGTTGATTTTAGCACATTATTTTTTAGGGCCTTTTATTTTTATTGGTGTGCAGATTGTTCAGGTCGTTATTCCGATTATTCCAGGTGGTCTGTCAACGGCGGCTGGTGTTATGATTTTTGGTCCTTATAAAGGGTTTCTTTATAACTATATCGGGATTGTCATCGGGTCAATTATTCTTTTTCATCTGGGGCGTGTTTACGGCGTGGCTTTGGCTAAGACCTTTATCAAGGAGAAACATTACAATAAATATATGACTTGGGTCAATAAAGGACAAGGAAAATATAATCTGATTTTCTTTATTGCAATTCTTTTGCCAGTTGCGCCAGATGATGCGCTTGTCCTGATTTCTAGCCAAACTAAGATGAGCTTTCGATTCTTTCTTTTCACAATTTTTATTGGTAAGCCTTTGCCAATTTACCTGTATTCTTATCTGTTGATTCATGGTGGTGGTTTCTTGGCAGATTTGCTGACGTAAAAAAGCATGCGTTAATTTAATGACGTATGCTTTTTTTTATTATAAATGACAAACAGAAAAATCGCCGAAATAAAGCAAAGGATACCAATTTTAAAGCCTTGTGGGATAAAATTCAGCTCAATCTGATGTGTCCCAATACTGCTAAGTGGTACTTTCATAAAACCAGTTTGCGCTTGCTTGATTGGTACAATTTTACCATCAACTTTGGCTGTCCAACCTTTATCATAAGGAATGCTCAAAAACAAATCACCTGTCGTTTTTGTCTTAACTGCCGCCCTCAAACCGTTTTTTATTTGCTTGACTGTGACAGGAGTTTCTTTGAGTTTGTTAATAACTGAGCTGTAAATCTTTGTGTTTAAGCTCCAAAATTCCGTTGTATCAAAATTGATAAACTTATTTTGGGGAAAATCTAGCGTGATTTCAACTTTACTTGCCGTCTCAAAGTAGCCGAGATTTATCAGCGAACCAGTATCGTAGGTATTGATATATAGGCTTTGTGTTTGCGCATTTTCAATGTTATTAATAGTTACCTTGATATACTCAGCATCTGTATTTTCATAAGTCACATCGGCAAACTTGAGATAGGCTTGACCATTTGCGGGTGCTGTCACGGTATAGCTGAGTGTCATCTCGTCCTTTCCCTTTTGTGTCAGCGTAATTCTGTCATTGCCACCTGTAATTTTGGCGTTCGTCTTTTCACTATCGGTATAAAATTGTGAAAAGAAGGTTGACGATGTGCCAGCAAGCTGGTTGACAAAGGCGGTTTGATTGGCAACTATTTTTTTGTCCTTTAGTTTGACATCGAAATAGCCATTTTCTACAAAAATTGCGGGTGCTAGTGCGTAGGAATTTTCGCTCAGATGTGGTGTGCCAGTAGCGCTAAAGCCATATTTATCGGCTTCGCGTGTGTTGAGATTGTAGCGTATCCCGAAAATCGAATCCATGAGAACAGTATTTAGAGGATAACGCAAATTGAGATTGGTACCATCCGAACGAAAACCCAGTAGATTTAGAGTTGATGATGATTTGCGATTGCGAACAGATGAAAATTGTGATAATGAATGATAGCCAAATTTCATGCCGTCATTGGCAGTATCTGGATGCGTTTCGTCCATGCGATAGAAAGTTTTGTCAGTCATAGCTACTTTAGCAGCGGGCAGAATTTTTTTGGTATTTTCATCGTAAGAATTGCGTGAGGAATAGTGCCACTCGTCAGAAATACCATTGAGCTGATAGGACGTGTTAATACCGATTTCTACGAGCATGAAAATCATCATGAAAATCGGTACTTGTTTGGTTGTTAGCCAGTTTTTACGGTTGGCAATGAGGATAATCAAATAAGCAATGCCAAATAAAATGGTAAGGGAGATGTTGAGGGAAGTGATGTAGTTGTAATGTTTACTGAGAACGGTTGCAGTAAAGCCTGTTATCATCAAAAGTGAGAGGAAAATAAGCCAACGTAGTCGAATCTCAGACAGTCTTGTCAGGGTCTCGGCTGCCATTATCACGATTAAAATGCTGAAAACAAAACTGTAACGGTGTAGAAACATGTTCGGTGTGTGCATGCCTTGCCAAAAAAGGTCAAGTGGGCGCAAGTAAAATGACGTGATGATAAAGGCGATGAGAGACAAAAAGGCAAATTTGGTGCGTAATCGAATCGTTTTGGTGGCAAAAAAGAGAACTGCCAATAAAAAGGTCAAGAGACCAATATAAATCGTTGGTACTGCGCCGTACTGTGTCGTATCGTAACTAGAAATGAAGTTTTTGGCAAAAATATCAAAATACCAAGCATTTTCAGTATAACGCGCATTTACTTTGCTAAAAGCTTCGCCGTTGGCTTTCAAGTCCAGATACATGGGTAAAATCATGATGAGACTGGCGATACCAGACAAAATAGAGGTAATCGCAAAGTCAATCAGCTTACTAAGTGACCAACCGTTAAAAGTTAGTCTAGCAAAAAAGTAACCTGTTAGGAAAATTGCTAGCATGAAACCAAAATAATAATTTTGAATGAAAAGCAAGGTTAGACTGACAAAGTAAAGCGTGCGTTTTTGTTTGTCCATGAGACTGTGCAAGCCCCAGATAATCAGGGGAATCCAGATGAAAACGTCAAGCCACATGATGATTTCTGACTGATTAACGATAAAACTCATGAGTGTATAAGCGCTTGATAAACTTAGGATGAGCCAATTTGATAGGGAAAGATACATGTTTTTAAAAGCGCTAAAACTTGATAGACCAATCAAACCGAATTTGAGTAAAGTCAGAAGATATAGGCAGTCAGGCATGTTTGATGCGTCGAAAAAATAGGTTAGTGGCATTAGAAAACTACCAAGATAATAAGAGGAGAAACTAAGGAAATTTAGCCCTAATCCACTTGTAAACGTGTAAAAAAAGCCAGAATCATTGTGTAAAATATGAGAAAAAAGCGAATGAAATGCGACATATTGATGATAAGCATCGCCAGCAAGGACGGTTGTGTCACTACCCCAATAAATATCAAGAAAGGCAAAATTAATCGCCATTATCAAAAGTGGGATGAGAAAACTAAGCGCTAGAAAAATTTTATTTTTTTTGATAAATGCAGACATATCTTTATTGTATCAAAATTTCACGAGATAAACGACTTTTGGCGTAGATAAAAATTGAGTTGACTTCTGTCAAGCGAAATTGAAAATGTCCCAAAAAAAGTCTAAACATGAGTTACGTTTTTCTAAAGCAAAATTTGCTTTTAGATTCCATTTTTGATATTATTTAGTTATGATTTAGGCTGAATTTTCAGCTTGATATTCCAGAAGCGTCTTACCGATTCTTCTGAGATACTTTTCGAAAGATGCAAGTTTCCACGGGTGTGACTGTTGGGGAATATACTTGCGTTTTTCTTTTTTGCCTTCTTTGGGTTGATCAAATTCTTCTGAGTAAATTTCATGTGTTAGTAACATTCTTGAGCTATAAATTTTGTCCTCGATATTGATATAAA
>NZ_BLLI01000068.1 GCF_011170085.1 Pseudolactococcus hodotermopsidis
GGCGACGGTATCAATAACGAATACGATAAAACACCGAACGGCGAACAGTCAGGCGAGTCAATTCCGGATAACACGTATCATGAGAATGATAAGAACAATCCGATTGCCGAGCCAGCAGACGTTGATAATGACGGTATTCCGAATAGCAAAGATGGCGATATTGACGGCGATGGTATTAAGAATGAATTGGACGGCGACCGCGATGGCGATGGCATTCCAAATGAGCTTGATAAGACGCCAGATGGTGCGCCAGATGCTAAGGATAATGGTTATCACGAGGGCGATTTGTCTAAGCCAATCACAGATCCAACGGACGTAGATGGCGACGGCATTCCGAATCAGCAAGATGACGATATTGATGGCGATGGTAAGTTGAACGCTGAAGATGAAGATGCTGACGGTGACGGTATCAACAATGAGTTTGATAAAACACCGAGTGGTGACCAATCAGGCGAGTCAATTCCGGATAACACGTATCATGAAAATGATAAGACAAACCCAATTGCCGAGCCAGCAGATGTTGACAATGACGGTACGCCAAACAGCAAGGATGACGATATTGACGGCGATGGTATTAAGAATGAATTGGATAGCGACCGCGATGGTGACGGTATCCTCAACGAGCTTGATAAAACGCCAGATGGTGCACCAGATCCGATTGATAATGGCTATCACGAGGGCGATTTGACCAATCCGATTGTTGACCCAACGGACGTAGACGGCGATGGTCTTCCAAATCAACAGGATGATGATATTGACGGCGATGGTATTAAAAACGTTGACGATAAAGACATTGACGGCGATGGTATCAATAACGAATACGATAAAACGCCAAATGGCGAACAGTCAGACCCAAGCGACTTGATTCCAGATAATACGTATCATGACAATGATAAGACAAACCCAATTGCCGAGCCAGCAGACGTTGACAATGATGGTATTCCAAATAGCAAGGATGGCGATATTGACGGCGACGGTATTAGGAATGAGTTGGACGATGACCGCGATGGCGATGGCATTAAGAATGAGTTTGACAAAACGCCAGACGGTGCGCCAGATCCGATTGATAATGGCTATCATGACGGCGATTTGTCTAAACCAATTACAGATCCAACGGACGTGGACGGCGATGGTATTCCGAATCAACAGGACGATGATATTGACGGCGATGGTATTAAAAACGCTGACGATGAAGATGCTGACGGCGATGGTATCAATAACAAGTACGATAAAACACCAAATGGTGACCAATCAGGTAGCTTGATTCCAGATAATACGTATCATGAAGGCGATCGGACAAACCCAATTGCCGAGCCAGCAGATGTTGACAATGACGGTATTCCAAATAGTATGGACGATGACATTGACAACGATGGCATTAAAAATGCTTTGGATAACGACCGTGATGGGGATGGCATTGCCAATGAGTTTGATAAGACACCAGACGGTGCGCCAGATGCTAAGGACAATGGTTATCACGACGGCGATTTGTCTAAACCAATCGCAAATCCAGCGGATGTTGACGGCGATGGTGTACCGAATCAGCAAGACCCAGATATTGACGGCGACGGCATTCCAAATGATAATGATGCCGATGTTGACGGCGATGGTATCAATAACGAGTTCGATAAAACGCCGAATGGCGAACAGTCAGACCCAAGCGACTTGATTCCAGATAATACTTACCATGAAAATGATAAGATGAATCCAATCGTTGAGCCAGGCGACGTTGATAATGACGGTATTCCAAACAGTCAGGACAAGGATATTGACGGCGACGGCATTGTCAATGGCAGAGATGATGACATCGACGGCGACGGCATTCCAAATGAAATGGACGAAACGCCAAACGGTGCGGCAGATACGATTGATAATGGCTACCATGACGGTAATCTTGATGACCTTATCGGCGATCCGACAGACGTTGACGGCGACGGTGTACCAAATCAACAAGATCCTGATATTGATGGCGATGGCATTCCAAATGCCAAAGACGTTGACAAGGACGGCGATGGTATCTACAATGCTTATGATAGAACGCCAGATGGTGACCAATCAGGTAGCTTGATTCCAGATAATACCTTTGTGGAAGGTAATCCGTCATTGCCAATCGAAAATCCGCTTGATGTTGATGGCGATGGTATTGCCAACTATGAAGATGATGATATTGACGGCGACGGCATTATCAATAAACTTGACCCAGATATGGATGGGGATGGCATTCCAAATGAAACAGATCCAACACCGAAAGGTGCGGGAGTACCTGAACCAGCGCCAGCCCCAGCAACACCAGAGATTCCAAATACTGGTGCTACTACTACGCCAACCCCAGCGCCAAGTCCAGCATCACCAAGTAAAGTCTTGCCAAATACAAGCGGCAAGTCAGAGTCACAGTTGATGTCAGCACTTGGTCTAGGTGGCTTGCTTGCAGGTGTAGCGGGTACAGCTTATCTTGGCGGTCGCAAACCAGAGGATACGCTTGTCACTTTGACAACAGACGGCTATATCAAACGCATGGATGCAACTTTCATGACCAATGATAAGGTTAAGGGCATCAAAGCTAAGCTGACAACCTTCTTCGCTGAAAAAGCGAGCCTGTCAGACGGTATCTTGCTCTTCACCAACCTTGGTCGGATGATTTACAGCCCAGTTCAAGATTTGGCGCAAGTGAGCTTTGATAGTGATGCCAAAGGTCAAGCTATTTCAGAGTTGGCAAATGATATTGAAACATTTGAAAAGGTTGTCTTTGCGAAAGTTGTGAGCAGTTTTGCCTCAGACGAGTTGCTTACGGTTGTGACTAAGAAAGGGTTTGTGAAACAAATTGCGCTTTCAGATTTGACACCGAATGACAACTATAAAGAAACAAGTGTGGTTTATGATGTGTTATCAGAAGATGATGTTGTGTTCTTTGTGAATGGCACATCAGAAAGCTCAACCTTGTTCACAACAGAAAATCACAATGCCGTGATGATCGATATTTCTGAGATTCCAGTTTTGGGTCTAAGTGAAATTGGTACACGACTTCAGGCATTGGCGGCTAATGATAGCTTGTCAAGATGTTTTGGTTAAGTAATGTTTAGTTAGAGAGTAAGATGAAAACAGCCTCTTTTGTGAGAGGCTGTTTTTGATATATTAACTTGGGTGTAAGTAACTTGCACTTGCCTAAACTAAAAGGTGGGAGTTTGTATTTTAGTTATGATAGCAATGTCAATGTAACTGGTTGGAACTTTGATAAAAAAGAATCAATCATCACGCAATAACCTAGCCAAACAAAAACTATTTGTCCACTGTAGTCAAGTAGTTTTTTATATGCCAGTAATTGTAAATTCTAAACAAAAATTGATAATTTGATTTGATTTTGAGGAGAGGCGTGTGTTTGTCGTGTAAAAAAGGTATTTTTTCTTGAAATAAATGTAAAAAAATGGTAATATGAAGTGTAAAGAAAAAATGCCATCGGGTGTTTAAAATTAAAGGAGACAAAAATGTCAATTATTACTGATGTTTACGCTCGCGAAGTCCTTGACTCACGCGGTAACCCAACTATCGAAGTAGAAGTCTACACTGAATCAGGTGCATTCGGTCGTGGTATGGTGCCTTCTGGTGCCTCTACTGGTGAACACGAGGCTGTTGAGCTCCGTGACGGCGACAAATCTCGTTACCTTGGTAAAGGTGTTCAAAAAGCTGTTGACAACGTGAATAACGTGATTGCTGAGGCAATTATCGGTTACGATGTTCGCGACCAACAAGCGATTGACCGCGCAATGATTGCTTTGGACGGCACTCCGACTAAAGGTAAATTAGGTGCGAACGCTATTCTTGGTGTGTCTATCGCTGCTGCTCGTGCTGCTGCTGACTACCTCGAAGTACCACTTTACAACTACCTTGGCGGTTTCAACACGAAAGTTTTGCCAACGCCTATGATGAATATCATCAATGGTGGATCGCATGCTGACAACTCTATTGACTTCCAAGAATTTATGATTATGCCAATTGGCGCACCTACTTTTAAAGAGGCGCTCCGTTATGGTGCAGAAGTTTTCCACAACTTGGCTGCAATCCTTAAAGCGAAAGGTTATTCAACAGCTGTTGGCGATGAGGGTGGTTTTGCCCCCAACCTTAAATCTAACGATGAAGGGTTTGAAGTGATTATCGAAGCAATTGAAAAAGCTGGTTATGTGCCAGGTAAAGATATTGTTTTGGCAATGGATGCGGCATCTTCTGAGTTCTACAACAAAGAAAAAGGCGTTTACGAATTTGGTAAATTGGCTAACAAACCAGAAGAAGAGTGGGAACTTAAATCTGAAAAAGAAATGATTGCTTACTACGAAGAACTCGTAGCTAAATTCCCAATCATTTCTATTGAAGATGGTCTTGACGAAAACGACTGGGAGGGTTGGAAAGAATTTACGAAAGCACTTGGCGACAAAGTTCAACTTGTTGGCGATGACTTCTTCGTGACAAATACTGACTACCTTAAACGTGGTATCGCTGAGGGGGCGTCTAACTCAATTCTAATCAAAGTCAACCAAATCGGTACTTTAACTGAAACATTTGAAGCGATTGAAATGGCTAAAGAAGCTGGTTTCACTGCTGTTGTCTCTCACCGTTCTGGTGAAACTGAAGATTCTACAATCTCAGACATCGCTGTGGCAACTAACGCTGGTCAAATCAAAACTGGTTCATTGTCACGTACTGACCGTATCGCTAAATACAACCAATTACTTCGTATTGAAGATCAATTGGGTGAAGTTGCGGTTTACAAAGGTCTTGACTCATTCTACAATATTAAAGATAAATCTCGTTTCTAAGATAGAAAGAGACAATATGAAAACACTTGCTTTGTAGCAGGTGTTTTTTAGTTAATAAAATCTGAATTTTATCAACTATGGAAAAATTTAGCATTTTTTTGTAAAAATAGTGTATAATAGATGTTATATGGTTGTATTGTTATGAAGAAAGAGGAAGAATTATGGCATTTAAATGGGAAGATAAGGCATCGTTTCGTCAATGGAAAGCTGGTAAAAAGTGGCTTTACACCTCAACTGCTTTAGCGGTGTTGGTAGTAGGTGGTGTGGCGACGAGTGAGTTTGTGTCATCTGATGAGACGACACAAACATCAACTAAATCAAAAGCTGAGTTGCAAGCTGACGTTGAGACGACTAAAAGATTGGCAGATGCTGCTGCTCTTGCCTATCATACGGCGCTTAATAACGATGAAAAGGTCACATTGGCAGTAAAAGAAGAAGCTACTGCTAATGAAAAAGTCAATACAGCTTTTGAGGCGGTATTGGCAGCCCAAGGAGCGCTTAATGAGGTAAAACCTTTTCTTGAAGTTGCCCAAAAAGCTTTCGAGAATCAGGAAGTCGTTGTGAAAAAGGCTACTGATGTCGTTAATGCAGCTCAAGCAGTTGTAAAGGCGGATGAAAAAGCAGTCGTTGAGGCGAAAGCTGCTGTTGATAGCGCTCAAAAAATTGTTGACGGTATGGCAGTAGTTGGGACACCAGAAGAAATTGCTGCCGCAAAAGCAGAAGTCGTAGCGGCAGATAAGGTTTTGAAACAAGCGGAAATGAAAGCGACTCAAGCTAAAAGTGATTTGGCAACTGCCAAATGACACTTTGGTTGTTGCTGCAAAAGCAGTAGCTGACGCAGAGGTAGCATTTGATAAGGCAAATGACTCGCAAGAAAAAGCGCAAGAAGAGGTCAATGCGACTAAAGTAGTCGTTGATGAAGCTGTAACAAGTGTGAAAGCAGCAGCAGATACATTGGCGGCAGCACAAAAAGAGTTAGCTGATACACCTAAAAAAACGTCTGATATTTCAGTAGATTTTGACGGAAAAGTACCTGAAAGTGTTTATAACCCTGACTATGAGGCAAAGGCGAGTAAGGGCGAAAATGCTTATGGTAACGTACATGATAATGGTAGTACTTATACGTATCCAGAGTTTATCTATGATTCAAAAGGCGACAATAGTGATGTATTAGGGAAAAATTTGACTGATGAGCAACAGTTAGCATTGTCAACATATGGCTTATATCTGATTAATGACTTGCGTGAACGAGCTGGTTTGCCGCCTTATAAAATGACTCAAGGTAATTTAAATGCAATTGATGAAGAGATGGCTTATCGTAAAACGTTAGCAGATTATAATAATCATGTGGTGTTGTGGCAAAAGGACAAGAAAAATCCCTATCAAGAATCAGGTCAAAATATGGGACCAAATTGGTATAAGGCTTCAACGATGAATGAGGCGAAAACATCGCTTGCTAATATCATCTCAGCAATGATGTATGCTGATTACAATACGAATCCTGACATTTCTTGGGGACATCGTAACAATATGTTGAGTACGACGAACACGAATTTTGCCTCTTATTATTTGGAGGGTTCTTATACACAGGACTTTTTCAGGGGCGATTCAGGAGATAGCACGTCAGTTTTGGAAACGTTTGACAATCCTGATTACTCAAAAGCTGTTGCAAATGTTGAATCTGCGACTAAGGCGAAAGTTGTTGCTGAGAATGCCCTTAAAGTAGCGCAAGAAAAGTTGACAGCTACTCAAAAAACATTAGAAAATGCTAATAAAAATGTTGTAGATACGATAAAAGCGAGTGAAACAGCTGAAAATGATTTGGCATCAGCTGAAACAGCCGTGGCAGTAGCTAAAGCAGCTAATACAGTTGCTCAAAATGACCTTTCAAAGGCTAAAACAGCCTTGATTGAGGCGACTAATAAATCAAATACCTTAGTTTCTGACGATAAAGTCAAAGACGATTTGGTGGTAGCGCAGGCAGATTTGAAAGCAGCACAAGTAGCATTGGCTAAATCTGAAGCAATGCTTGCTGAGGCTGAGGCGGACTTAGCCTATGTATCTGAAATCAAAGGCTTTTATGCGAAAGATATTGCTAATGCCAAGGCAAAGATTGAAGCTGCAGAAGCGATTCTTGCGCCCCTTCAATCGGAATTTGATGACTTGACGGCTGCTAGAGACCTTGCGACACTTAAACGTGTGGCGGCCTACGAACCGTACCAAGACTTGCTTGATGCAGCTATGATAGCTCAGACTAATCATTATGAGGCGCTTAGGGCACTTGATAATTATAAAGCGCCAGAAGAAAGTAAAGCGCCTGTTATTGATGAGACAGGAACAAATAAACAGGACACTGTTCCAGTTTCGGCAACTTATAATAAAGCACCTGTCACTAATAAAGCTAAAGTTTTGCCAGATGCAAGTACAAAAGAGTCGGCTTACCTTACTGTGATTGGTGCAATCATGCTTGCAGGTATGACTGTTGGGACAATCTCGCTTGTTGATCTTAAAAAGAACTATTAATCAGCTATAAAAGTCGTTGAATTGAACGACTTTTTTGCGTTGTGAGGGCTAAATTTTGTTATAATAAATTATGCTTAAAAATTATAAATTAGATAACCAAAAATTGGTGGAAACGAGCGATTATAGCGATTTTTCTTATATTGTTCAGCCGAGTAAGGCGGAAATTGGTAAAATTGCGGGTATTTTTGACTTTCCGTTTGATTATATTGCGGGGATTCTTGATGATGATGAAAATGCGCGGTTTGAGGTTGATGATAATGGTAATATTCTCTTGTTACTACAATATCCCGCTATTGACGAGGAAACGGGGGCGATTGAGGTCTATCCATTTTCCTTGATTGTCAATCATCGAAAGAAAGCTGTTGTTTTATCGCTCAATCATAGATGTGATTTGACCACTATTTTTGAGCGCGATTATGACGGTAAACGTTATCAGCACGAGATTATTTTTCAGGTCATGAATACTATGGCGCGCGCTTTTAATCACTATCTTGCTGACTATAAAAAGCGAATGAAGAGGATTGAAAATGAGCTGAAATATTCACAAGAAAATGCGCAAATCATGGAAATTATTCGTTCGCAAAAATCTTTGATTTATTTTGAGGCAGCGCTTGAGGACAATATCGAAGTGTATCAAAAGTTCATGTCTTTTTTGCAAGCCCATGATGAAAATGGTTTCTCAGAACGTATTTTTGATGTCTATGTTGAGTCTGCACAAGCCTTGACAACAACGGAAATTCAGCTTAAATTGCTCGAAAATCTCAGCGATTTATTCTCAAATATCGTGTCAAATAATCTGAACATCATCATGAAAATCATGACTAGCGCAACTTTTGTCATGACAATTCCTGCGATTATTGCTGGATTATATGGCATGAATGTCAAGCTTCCTTTTCAAGATTGGCCGTTTGCTTTTTGGTTGATACTGGCTGTCACTTGGCTGATTTGTGCAATTGTTTTTCGAGTTATGCTGCGTAAACGAATGTTTTAAAAGCGTGTGAGTTGCATTTATTAGCAATTTAGTTGTCGATTCTGTTTTGTTTTTGATCTGTTAAAAATTTTTTAAATAATGATACAGTTGTACCTTTTTTGGAAAACTGTTACATAAAAGAAAGTGAAATTTCTGAGCGTTTTGGCTTGTGAAACCGATTACTGTATGATATTATAAGAATGTAAAGTAAAACAGGTGATGACAATCACCAGTCTATTAAATGTAATTGAGTTTCGACTTCTTGAGTCTAGGAAAATAGATGATTTGTCTGCACGAGTTGTGCAAATCTCTTATTTTCTACGACTCAAAACAGTCGCCTCAATATCTGAAGGAGAAAAACCAAAATGGCAACTGAAGTAACTGAAAACATCTTTGAAGAAGCTTGGGAAGGCTTTGCGGGAACTGACTGGAAAGAAAAAGCCAGTGTGTCACGTTTCGTAAAAGCTAACCACAAAAACTATGACGGCGATGAATCTTTCCTTGCTGGGCCAACTGAGCGTTCTTTGAAAATCAAAGAAATCATTGAGTCAACGAAAGAACGTTATGAAGCGTCTGAGTTCCCTATGGATTCTGACCGCGCAGCGTCAATCGCAGATATTCCTGCTGGTTATATTGACCAAGAAAACGAAGTTATCTATGGTTTGCAAAACTCTGAGCTTTTCCGTCTGTCGTTTATGCCTAAAGGTGGCGTGCGTATGGCTGAGACTGCGCTCAAAGAGCATGGTTACACGGCTGACCCACTCATGCACGAGATTTACACAAAACATGTAACAACTGTAAACGACGGGATTTTCCGCGCTTACACAAATAATATCCGTAAAGCACGTCATGCACATACTGTAACAGGTTTGCCTGATGCTTACTCACGTGGTCGTATTGTTGGGGTTTATACACGTCTTGCGGTTTACGGTGCTGATTACTTGATGAAAGAAAAAGCAGCTGACTGGAACGCTATCAAGGAAATCAACGAGGAAACAATTCGTCTTCGTGAAGAAATCAATATGCAGTACCAAGCAATTGGCGAAGTTGCCAAACTCGGTGATTTGTATGGTTTGGACGTTCGTAAACCAGCCAAAAACGTAAAAGAAGCGATTCAATGGACGAATATTGCGTTCATGGCTGTTTGTCGTGTTATCAATGGTGCAGCGACTTCACTTGGTCGTGTGCCAATTGTGCTTGATATTTTTGCAGAACGTGACTTGGCTCGTGGTACTTTTACTGAGTCAGAAATTCAAGAATTTGTAGATGATTTCGTTTTGAAACTTCGCACAGTTAAATTTGCTCGGACAAAAGAATATGATGCACTCTACTCTGGTGACCCAACATTCATCACAACTTCAATGGCTGGTGTTGGCAATGACGGTAAACACCGTGTGACAAAAATGGATTACCGTTTCTTGAACACGCTTGATAACGTTGGTAACTCTCCAGAACCAAACTTGACTGTCCTTTGGGCAAGTGAATTGCCTTACGCATTCAAACGTTACTGTATGAGCATGAGCCACAAACATTCTTCTATTCAGTATGAGGGCGTGAAAACAATGGCGCAAGAGGGTTATGGCGAGATGTCATGTATCTCTTGTTGTGTGTCGCCGCTTGATCCTGAAAATGAAGATGGTCGTCACAATATCCAATACTTTGGCGCACGTGTCAATGTCTTGAAAGCTCTCTTGACTGGTATCAATGGTGGTTATGATGATGTTCATCGTGATTATAAAGTGTTCAACATTGACCCTATCAAATCTGATGTTTTAGAATTTGACGAAGTTATTGCTAACTTTGAAAAATCTCTTGACTGGTTGACTGATACGTATGTAGATGCTTTGAATATCATTCATTACATGACTGATAAATACAACTATGAAGCGGTTCAAATGGCATTCTTGCCTAGCCACCAACGCGCTAACATGGGATTCGGTATCTGTGGTTTCGCAAATACTGTTGATACTTTGTCAGCTATCAAATACGCAACTGTTAAACCTATCCGCGACGAAAATGGCTATATCTACGATTATGAAACAATCGGAGATTACCCACGTTATGGCGAAGATGATGACCGTGCTGACGATATTGCAAAATGGCTCATGGCGCAATATCACAACCGTTTGGCAAGCCACCGTCTCCACAAAGATGCTGAAGCGACTGTCTCACTCTTGACAATCACATCTAACGTGGCTTACTCTAAACAAACTGGTAACTCGCCAGTTCACCGTGGTGTTTTCTTGAACGAAGATGGCACTTCAAACCTTAGCGAAGTTGAGTTCTTCTCTCCAGGTGCCAATCCTTCTAACAAAGCTAAAGGTGGTTGGTTGCAAACACTTCGCACGCTTGAAAAACTTGAGTTCAAACATGCCAATGACGGTATTTCATTGACAACACAAGTATCGCCTAAAGCGCTTGGTAAAACACGCGATGAACAAGTTGATAACTTGGTTGATGTCCTTGATGCTTACTTTGAAGATGGTGGTCAACACGTCAACTTGAACGTTATGGACTTGGCTGATGTTAAGGATAAGATTCTTAACGGCGAAGACGTTATCGTTCGTATCTCTGGTTACTGTGTTAATACGAAGTACCTCACAAAAGAACAAAAACATGAATTGACGCACCGTGTCTTCCATGAAGTTCTGTCTATGGAAGTATAAGCTTTCGATTCTATCTGAAAATTTCGCTATTTATGGCTCTATAATAAATCGTGTGGGAAAAATTCCCAGACGATTTTTTTGCAAAAAAAATCCTTCCTTCTATAATGTGAGTTACTAAGCAACACAAAAGAAAGGAAAGACATGTTTAATTAGACTTCTCCCAAAATTAAATTTCGAAATTGATAATACCACAAATTAAGGACGCCCGAAGTAAGTGCCTCTTTCTTCGATTACGATATTTCTGAGCCATACACTTAAAGGTTTTGATTTTAGCATTGATATTCTCAATC
>NZ_BLLI01000069.1 GCF_011170085.1 Pseudolactococcus hodotermopsidis
GATTCAAAGGTTGGACGTTTAACGCCAACTAGACGTTTAAAATGGCTATCGCTGAGTTTGCTGAGGGATTCATAGTTCATGACTATAGTATAACAAATTTTTTTATTTTTGGGAGAAGTCTATTGAATAAAGTAGATTGTTTACCCGAATACGAGATTAAAAAGATAGTCTCTACTTATACAGTGCATAAACCAGAATTATGTGCGGATTTTTTATCGCAAATTATATACCTTGTAGTAAAAAGAGTTAAAAATATCCCAGAAAACAGTTTGAGTAATATTGACACTTCTTCTTCTCTCCCATTAGCAGAAAGAATCGAAGAATATTTCACAAAAGGGCATTATTATAAAAATTATGAACTCCACTTTGAAATCAAGCCAAATAAAAAATTGGGTGTTTTTGAAGTTTGGTCATCTTCTAAGTTTGTTATCGAGAACCTAGAGGATGACCTCTCTGGTAACGGTAAAAGCTACCATCACCGAGTTGATATAGCTAAAATTAACAACATAAATAATCGAGAGGTTTTAAAGTTTGAAGTAAATGGAAAAGATCATAAAGATATTGTGACAAATGCAATTAAAAATATTCAGACCAATAAAAATGCAAAAGATTTCAAATATTATTATGAATACACTATTAATAATATTCCAGAAGAAAAAGAGTATCGTTTTGAGTCTGAACATAGGCGGAAAGTAACTCTTCCTCTTTATCGGTTTAATAGCTCATTAAAATACCCGTCTAAGCAATTTCATTTAACTGTTGAAATAACTGGTGATGAAAAAGATGATTGGAAACTATATGTGCCTTTCAAGTCGCCATTTCATAGGGACTTAAAATCTGAGAATTCTTACATACGACATTCTTTTGATAATTCTGTATCTATTAATGTGAATGAATGGCTTTTAAAGGGGTCAGGTTTTACTATTTTCGTAACCCCTAAAAAAGAAAAATGGAATGATTGGCAAGAATAAAATTGACAAAAAACATAATGTGTGTTATGATACATAATGTTTTAGCATATTAACAAGTTTCTTCAAGCTAGTTAATAACGAACAGATAAAAGTCTGTTCGTTACGGACAGACTATTTTAGGAGGAAACGAAAATGGAAGTATGGGAAAATTTTAACGGTCGACTTGATTTTGGTAAGAGTATGAAACCTTCCTTGGATGATAATTATGATATCATTGAGAATCTTTCAAAAGACGAAATTGAACACTTTAAGTCTATCTTAGGGAGGTATTCTTTTAACGAACTTGACATAAGAGAAAATTTCATCATTAATTTAATTATTCTAGGCGCAGACAAGGAATCTATTTTAAAAGTAGAAAAAGATGATTCCTACAGGCTCGATTGGGAAAACTATGCAATGATGAAGATAATTCAAATCTATGCGCTGTTAAACGCAGAAAGAAGAGCTAAAGATTGTTTGGATTCAGAAATTATCCAAAAAGCTATCCCATTAAGCTAAAAAGCACATTTCACACCCTTATCACTCAATTTGATAAGGGTGTTTTTATATCTCATTTTTTCTCAGAAACCCGTCATTCTTGACTTTTCGCCCATTTTATGTTTAAATAATAGGTGAGATGAACTTAGTTTCAGTAATTTAACAATTAGATTTTAAGTGTTAATTACGCGACACTAACCAGAAAAAGGTGCTTTATTGTAAAGCCCGCCACTGGTTAGTGTGGCGGGCTAATTTCATCTAGTAAAGGAAGTGATAAACTCTTGAAACAAAGAAATGATTATCAACCGACCAATGATATTTTAGCTAAAATGGTTTTGGGAACAGAGCGATTTGTTAAAAACTTCATTGAAACGACACTTAACATTGAGGTGGAATCGGTTCAGATTAATGATGGTTTGTCGATTTATTCGGTAGAATCTCTAGCAGAAGAAACTGTAGAAATTGTAAATGCTGACGGCAAAACGGTAAATTTGAACTATACTGAAACCGATATAACCGCAACATTAGAAGATGGTTCAACTGTTATCATTGAAGTTCAGGTTATCAAACAGCCAGAATTTTTATCAAGGGTTGATTTATATCGTTCTGCTCGGCGTGTGAAAATGTTTGAAGATTTGCGAGCAACGCAAAATAGTAATATTGCAACCTATCAAAAGTTGCGCCCAATTCATACAATTTCTATTCTTTCGGAAAATCTTTTTTCAGACGATTATCCGTTTCATTTGTTTGCAAAACGTGATATTTTTAATCCTGATGATATTGTGTATATTGAAACAAAAGATGGCAAAGAGTCACTTTCGGCAATTCTGGAGTTAAAGAAATTTTCGCCAGATAAACTTGACGGAAATCTGAAAAATTGGTTTCAATATTGGGCAAACGTTGAAATTGACGAAGACGCCGATGAAGTTATTAAAGAAGCAGACCAGATTACGCAAAAATCACATCTATCAAAGGAGGTTCGTGAAATGGTTGATAAGAAAATTATCTTAGAAGAAAATGCTAAAGCTGTTTATCAAACAGCTTGGGATGGTGGTAAAGATGAGGGACAGAAAGAGCAAGCTGTTCAAGATGCTATTTTCGCCTTGAAAATTGGCGGTTCCCTTGAACAAGTTGCTAAACATTTCAATTTCAGTCTTGATTTTGTCAAACAACTTCAAGAAGAAAATGACTTGAAACACGCATAATTAAAAGGTTCATCTCAGCACCTTTCTCGCTCCAGATTTTATGTCTGGGGCGTTTTTTTATTTGAATTACAAGATTTTGAAAGTGCATTCTGAAACACTAATTGAACTGATGATTATGATATAATTAGAGAAATGGATTAATGAAATCAGGGTAGTAAAAACTACGAGGAGGTATAAAATGAATCCGAAAAGTTCACAGGAAACTATAAATAAAATTGAAGAGGAGTTATTAAATATTGACGGCGTTATTTGTCGTCATATTGAAAATTCTGACCTTTTAGGAAGAGGCGCTGTATCTCAGGATATTTTGTCTCAACTGAGGAATTTTGTAGAACACACGATGTTGAGAATATATGCAGATTCGGCTAATGTAGAATTCGACTATGAGTATATCACTATCGCTGAAGGAATAAAATTTGTTAAGTCGCAAGGAAAATTGAAATTTTTGCGTAAATTCCACGAGTATCTTCAAATAGTTGCTTCGCATTATACACTTGAGCCAGAAAATTCTGAGCGAGTAATGTTGAAATATTATGAATATCTTTTAAAGATGAAAAATTACATGTCTGAAAAATATTCATTAAATATTTTAGGAAATCTCAATAAATTTCCACTTGATATAGATAAAAATACGCAAGAATATTATGAAAAAATTGCTGAAAAGATAAATATTGATAGTAATAATTCTACAAATGATGACAGATATTATATTCATAAAATCAAACCATTTTTTGTAAATCAGCGCATTTATTATGAGGTGACTTTTATTCCTGTCGAAGGAAATTCGAGCAAATCTGACAGAACAATTGCTTTTACTACACTAGATTTGTCAAAGAATTATGCAGTTAAATTATGGACTTATGAAAGCGATATTCAGATTCTAGGTAAGACGATGCCTATTCTGATAATTAAAAATTGAGAAGTTTCAATTCGTGCTTGTGAAGTTGAAAAATTTGCAAAGATATTCGGAATAAATTTGGAGCGAGCAAGTAGTTTATCTGAATATCGCGGGTTGATGGATTTTCTAACACAAACAGGCTTTAATTTAGTAGAATTGCTTGATTTCGATGATAAACGTTATCAAGAAATTCGTGCAAAAATATTATCAAAGTATAACGCCCAAAAAAGTCCAATATTTGATATTTTTGATAAATGCCGTAAAATTATAAAAGGTAATGAAAACGGCTGTAATCTTCTACAATACTTGCTCTATCATTTGAATAATAAAATAATTAAGTCTCAAAATTATGACAAAACTAACAATCGTCTTTCAGATTTATATTTGAAATATGGTTGTATTCCATTTGATAAAATGCCATTCAACTCATCACTTGTCGGTCATAATCCGAAACTTTTGGAGCTATTTGATTGTATTGATTCAAAAGATAGAAAACACGAAATACTTGCACGGCTTATCAGAAATAATACTGAGAACAATGGGCAATTATATACGCCGATTTCTCAACTTGATAACTTTAAGGATATTGATGATTTGATTAGCGCATATAATTCAAAATTATATAAAAAACATCAAGGAAGAAAAATTGAGATATGTAATAAACATCTATATATTCAAGATTATGAAAATGATACAATAAAAATTATTCAGGAACTTATGGAATTATCTGATGAAGGTAAGCAAAATTACGAAAGTGATGTTAATGATTGGCTGAATTCTAATATGCACCCTATTGATTGCGACGAGAAGAAAGCAGTTCTACAAAAATTGTTTTCAGAATCAAAAGTATCACTAATTTACGGCTCCGCTGGAACTGGTAAAACAACATTAATCAATCATATTTCACATCTATTTTCAGCGCAAAGTAAATTATACTTAGCTAATACTAACCCCGCAGTAAATAATCTCAAGCGTAAAATAAATACTTCTGATTGTGAGTTTATGACCATTGCTAAATTTTTAAAGAATAAAGATATTGAAACAAACTACGATATTTTAGTAATTGACGAGTGTAGCACTGTAAATAATCGTGATATGAAACAAATATTGGAAAAAGCTAGTTTTGACTTATTGATTTTAGTTGGTGATATTTATCAAATAGAATCTATTCAATTTGGCAATTGGTTCAGTGCAGCGAAAGAATTTATTCCCAAGCAATCGGTTTATGAGTTAGTAAAACCTTATAGAAGCAATAATGAAAAATTGCAGTTATTATGGGATAGGGTTCGTAAAATGGATGATACAATCCTTGAACTTGATGCAAAAGAAAAATATTCAATATCTCTTGATTCATCAATATTTGAAGTATCTAAGAACGATGAAGTCATTCTATGCTTAAATTATGATGGACTTTATGGAATAAATAATATTAACCGTTTTTTACAACAAGTAAATCCTGAACCTGCTACTGTTTGGGGAGTTCATCAATATAAAGTTGGTGACCCAATCCTATTCAATGATTCCAGACGATTTGCACCGTTAATTTATAACAATTTGAAAGGCTGGATAGTTGGAATTGAGGTTTTTGACGATAAAATTCAATTTGATATTGAAGTAGATAAAATCATAAATGGATTAGAGGCTGAAGGAGCTAGTTTTGAATTACTAGAAAACTCGACAAATGAAAATTCTGTTATAAGATTTTCTGTAAACAAATATAAGAATGCTGATGAAGATGATGAGTATATGCCTTCTAATGAAGTACCGTTTCAGATAGCTTATGCTGTCTCAATCCATAAAGCGCAAGGTTTAGAATATAGCTCAGTAAAACTTGTTGTTGCAGATGAAATCGAGGATATGATTACACATAGTATTTTTTATACCGCCATCACTCGTGCAAGAGATACTCTTAAAATTTATTGGACTCCAGAGACTGAAAATAAAATACTGAAAAGTATTAAACCTGTGAATAATTCCAAAGATGTTGCTTTGTTACGTCAGAGAATAATTAAAGAATGAAACAGAGTTAAGACTCGAATATTATCATTATTTAGCTATTTATAATTAAACAAACCGATTGAAATCAATGTTTCAAGCGGTTTTTTTCTAGTTTCGAGGATTTTGTCTAAAACTAATTTTTATACCATATAGATATTTATCTTCACAATAAAATACCATCAGCTCAAATCAAAAGGTGTTAAATAGCCACAAAAAAACCTATTTTCTAAACCTCTAAAAAGCAAGTTTTGTTTTCTCCTTCATTTGATATTCTGTTTGCGATGTGAACACTTCAAACCGCACTTTAACAACTTTTTGCTTGATGAATAAAAGACAGAAACGAAGGATGGAAGATGATTCATCTCGCACGCACCTTTTTAGGGACGCTTTTTGGATTGTTTTATCATAGGTCATACTTACAGTATATCATACGTTGCGCTTTTTTATCGAATTGAGTATAAGTGATATATGAAATATTTATGTATCATAAATTATTCTATCTAGCGGTTTTTCGTAGAAGTTAAAAAAACATATGTTTTTGCACTAAAATCCCCAAAAAGATGTTATAATTAACTTACCATAAAAATGGAGGAATATTCGCTATGAAAGAAGATATTTTACAATTTGAAATTTTCGATACAGCGCTTGAAATTTTGAATAATTTAAATGAAGCTAGTGATGCGCTAAAAGCTAATATTAGTAAGAATAAGTTAAGCGGTGTTGAAAAAGATTTGTATGGGGATAATGTTAATTCTTACAAAATTTCAAAAACTGGCTTGTTGGCTAAAAATAGATGGGAAATAAATTTCAATATAGCGGATTACGGAACGCATCGCACGGTTCAGGCTGTAGCGTTAGGAACGCCTTTATCTAGTATGGCAATGTCGGCATTTGCTAATGATAGAGAAACTCTTGCCAAAAATATTAGCCTGAAAACTAGCAAGAAAAATAGGGATAAGATTTTGGTTTATGTTGGGTTGGTTTAGTGAGATTCGTATTGTTTGAATAGAGGGGTATTGCATTTTACGGAATAGCATAAAAACAAAATATAGTCATCCATCTTTGAGAGTTGGATGGCTATATTTATCAGGGAAGAAGTGGTTTTGTTAATATTTTTCTTGTGTAAATTTGGACTGCTGGACGTGATATGATATAATAAAAGAATGAAAATTATCATTGTAGCAGGTGGTCCTGCTGAAAATTTTGAAGCATTGATTGCCGACAATATGAAAAAGTCAGACACTTTTTTTGTAGGTGTTGACCGTGGTGCTTATCGTTTGATGTCAGCAAGTTTGCCCCTAGATATGGCAGTTGGCGATTTTGATAGTTTGACGGTAGAAGAGTTATCAGAAGTTAAAGTTTATGCTAAAAGTTTTCAGCAGTCGCCAGCTGAAAAGGCTGACACTGACTTGGAGCTTGGTGTTTTACTGGCGACTGAGCGTTTTCCTAATGCGTCAGAAATCCTGATTTTGGGCGGACTTGGTGGTCGTTTTGATCATGAAATTCAGATTCTCTATCTGGTTTTGCAAACACGATTTGCGCATTTAGTTGAGAAAATTATCTTGCTTAATCCGTCAAATATGATCAGCTTTAAGCGAGCTGGCAGGCATATTTTGACGAAAATTCCTGAGATGACCTACCTGGCTTTTGCTAGTTTGACACCTGTGACGGACTTTTTTATCCAAAATGCGCGATACGACTTAGCAAAAACAAATTTTCCTCAAAATTTTTCGTTTTCCTCAAATGAATTTTTAGCTGATAAGCCAGTTACCATTGGTTTTACCAAAGGAATCGTCGTCGTTATTCAAGCTAAAGATTGAAAACTTGACAATTATAGTTTACAAGTGTAAACTATAATTGAGGTAAGAAAATGAAAGCCAATATATCGAATTCAGAAATGGTCGTCATGCGGGCAATTTGGACGTTAAATGCGACTGCCATCAGCCCCACTGTCGCTGAAATTTCCTGTAAAATTGCTGATTCCAATAACTGGTCTGTTGCGACAATCAAAACGTTGCTCGGGCGTTTGGTTAAAAAAGATATGCTTGCAACGATGAAATCGGGGCGAAAATTTATTTATTCGCCAACTTTGACGGAATCTCAAGCAATTTCGCTCATGGGTAAGGAATTATTGAGCAAAGTTTGTGCACAAAAGCATGCCAAGGTTATTGTTGATTTGATTAGGGCAAGCGCTTTTACGGCGACAGATTTGGCAATGATTTCACAGGCTTTAACAACTAAAAAGGCGGTTTGCCATGTTACCTGTGACTGCTTAGAAAATGTAAGCAGTTGTACTTGTGATTGCAAACATACTGAAAATAACGAACTAATGGAGACAAACTAATGGAAAAAATAACTTTAAAAATTAACGGTATGACTTGTCATAACTGCGCCAAACATGTCACAGAAGCACTAGAGCATGTGGTAGGTGTGAACTCAGTCAAAGTTAATCTGAAAAAAGCTGAGGCTGTCGTCAAATCGGAAAAAATCGACCTTGAATCGCTAACCGCAGCAGTTGAAACGGCGGGCTATCAAGTCGTCTGATTTGAAATTCGGGAGCGATTTGCTCTCGTTTTTGTTAGATGAGAAAGGAAAAGTTGGTACAAATTTTTTTTGTGTCAACACACAATCTGATATGAAAACACAATCATTTGTTATTACAGGTATGACCTGTGCTAACTGCGTGACAAGAGTTGATAAAGCACTCAATCAGTCTGACAAGGTGCTTGAAGCCACTGTCAATCTGGCGACAGAAAAAGCTAGGGTCGTAGTGAGCGATAACTGCGATTTTGATGAGATTATTGAAATTGTTATAAAAGCAGGCTATGGCGCGATTATTGATGATAAGGCGCACCGTGAAAAAATTCGTTTGGCGAAACTCAAAGCCGAGAAAAAACTGTTTTGGTCATTTATTATCTCAGCAATTTTGACCTTGCCTATGGTAATCGGTATGTTTGCGGGAATGTTTGAGATTCATGAACTGATGTTTTTTCATACGCCAATCGTCCAGCTGATTTTGGCGACACCAGTTCAGTTTATTTTGGGGGCGCGATTTTACAAAGGTGCGTTTATGGCGCTGAAAAATAAGTCTGCTAATATGGATGTTTTAGTTGCGCTCGGTACATCCGTTGCTTACTTGTCCAGCTTGATTTTTGGTCTTATTTTAGGTAATGGTCATGCGGTTAATTTTGAATCTGCGGCAGTTATTATCACGCTGGTGTTGCTTGGTAAAAATTTGGAAATGCGTGCTAAGAAAAATACTTCGGCTGCTATTTATAGCTTACAGAAAAAACGTGCTAAAACGGTTCATTTGCTCAGAGATGACAAGGAAACCGATGTCCCAATCGAAGAAGTTGTCATAAGTCAGCACATCCTTATCAAGCCAGGTGAAATCGTACCGTTAGATGTGGAAATTTTGTCAGGGATGGCGAGTTTCGATGAATCGTCCTTGACGGGAGAAGCCGTGCCAGTCGCAAAAACGGTCGGCAGTACGCTCATGGAGGGCGCGGTCAACTTGGACGGTATCATTACAGCACGTGTCATTCACACGACCGATGAATCGGCGATTTCACAGATGATGTCTGCCATGGAAGAGGCGCAAGCGACTAAGCCTGAAATTCAGAAAACAGCGGATAAGATTTCAGCAATTTTTGTGCCAATAGTGCTTATCATTGCCCTTTTAACCTGTCTGATTACGGCGCTGATCACGAAAGACATGACACTTGGTCTCCTACACGCAACTAGCGTTCTCGTCATCTCATGCCCTTGTGCGCTAGGTTTAGCGACACCTACGGCGATTATGGTGGCAACTGGACTGGGGGCAAAAAACGGTATTTTGATAAAAGATGCGAATGCCCTTGAACACGCTAAAAATGTAACGACTGTGTTTTTTGATAAGACAGGTACAATCACAACAGGTAAGTTTCAACTTGAAAGCTGGTCAGGTTCTGCTAATGAGTTTCAAATTCTAGCGAGTTTAGAAAGTTTATCCAACCACCCTTTAGCAAAATCGCTTGATAAGATAGCTATCCTACCAGTTACGAACTTTCAAGAATTAGCAGGACTGGGTATCAGCGGAACGATTTCAGGAAAGCATTATGTTGCAGGAAATGCCCAGTTGATGTCAGACAATGGTATTTTGGTTACGTCAACATCAAATACGAGTATTTTTCTAGCAAGTAAGGGAAAGTTATTAGGGACTGCAACATTTTCATCACAAGTTAAAGCCGATGCTGCCCAAACGATGTCGAAACTCCGTGAAAATGGTGTGAAAACAATCATGTTGACGGGAGATAATGTCAACTCCGCTGCTAAAATCAACGAAATTGTTAAGGTTGACACCGTTATTGCGCAAGCTAATCCTGCCAAAAAAGCAGAAGTCGTGAGTAAGGCGACAAATGCCATGATGATTGGCGATGGTATCAATGATTCAGTGGCGCTTTCAAGCGCGCTGGTCGGTGTCGCCATGGGGGCAGGAAGCGATATAGCCATGCAGTCGGGGGACGTTGTGATGACGTCCGAAAGTTCTCTAGCGAAAATCACGAGTTTAATTACTTTGTCGCAAAAAACGGTTAGAAAGATTCATCAAAATTATTTTTGGGCGTTTATCTACAACCTTATCGGTATTCCGCTTGCGGCGTTTGGCTTGCTCAATCCCATGTTTGCGGCGCTTGCCATGAGTTTATCAAGTGTAAGTGTGATTGTCAGCTCCTTATTATTAGGAACAAAAAAAATTTGAGTTTTATAAGAAACAGCAAAAAGACTGACGAGAGAAATAGGCAACTTAAAAGCGAAATTAAATCTGTCAAGCGAAATTGAAAATGTCTCAAAAAAATAGCAGACATGAGTGTAAACTTCATTGATAACAAGTTTGCACACAAGCATTAGTTTTGATAAAATAAGCATATAAGTTAGGCTACTTTATCAGCCACGTATTCTTGAAGTGTTTTTCCAATGCTTCGAAGATACTTTTCGAAAGATGCAAGTTTCCACGGATGTGACTGAGGTGGTATATACTTGCGTCTTTCTTTTTTGTCTTCAGGAAGTTGATCAAATTCTTTCGGCTCTATAATAAATCCTTCCTTCTATAATGTGAGTTACTAAGCAACACAAAAGAAAGGAAAGACATGTTTAATTATATCCTAAGTAAGTATCATTTACAAGAAAAAGACTGGTTATATTCAGATACTTCCCCTA
>NZ_BLLI01000070.1 GCF_011170085.1 Pseudolactococcus hodotermopsidis
AATGCTAAAATCAAAACCTTTAAGTGTATGGCTCAGAAATATCGTAATCGAAGAAAGAGGCACTTACTTCGGGCGTCCTTAATTTGTGGTATTATCAATTTCGAAATTTAATTTTGGGAGAAGTCTATTAAAAATTTTAAGATTTATTAAGTATTGTGACTATTGTAAATTGGCTTGATGTAAAGGTGGTAAAGACGATGGCGAAACCCAATCTTCTAAAAATAGCAAAAATTTCCTATTTTTGTACTATATTATTTAAATCTGTTTTTAGAAAACGTTTTCTTGCATTTACAACTGACAAAAATATCTAAAACGTGGTATAATAAGTATGATAAAAACTTTGGAGGACTAATACTCAAATGAAACGTATTGCCGTTTTAACCAGTGGTGGCGACGCCCCTGGAATGAATGCCGCTGTCCGTGCCGTTGTCCGTAAAGCTATTCACGAAGGCATGGAAGTCTTTGGGATCAATTATGGTTATGCTGGTATGGTTGCAGGCGACATTTTCCCTTTAACTGTTCGTGGTGTTGGGGATAAGATTTCACGTGGTGGGACATTCTTGTACTCTGCGCGCTATCCTGAATTTGCTGAGCTTGAGGGGCAACTTGCGGGGATTGAACAACTGAAAAAACATGGCATTGAGGGCGTTGTCGTTGTTGGTGGAGATGGTTCTTACCACGGTGCGATGCGCTTGACAGAACATGGTTTTCCAGCGATTGGTTTACCTGGGACGATTGACAATGATATTGTTGGCACTGACTTTACGATTGGTTTTGATACTGCTGTGACGACAGCACTTGACGCCATTGATAAGATTCGTGACACGTCGTCATCACATAAACGTACTTTTATCGTTGAGGTAATGGGGCGAAATGCCGGTGACATCGCACTTTGGGCTGGTATTGGCGCAGGTGCAGATGAGATTATCATTCCTGAACATGATTTTGATGTTAGTGACATTGTTACCTCTATCAAGAATGGTTATAAAAATGGTAAAAATCATAATATTATCGTTCTTGCTGAAGGTGTCATGAAAGGAGCTGAGCTTGCTGAAAAAATCAAAGCAGCGGGCGATCGGAGCGATCTTCGTGTGAGTACGCTTGGTCATATCCAACGTGGTGGGACACCTACTGCGCGTGACCGCGTCCTAGCTTCATGGATGGGAGCGCATGCAGTTGATTTACTTAAAGCAGGTCGTGGTGGTCTTGCAGTCGGCATTCATAATGAAGAGTTGGTTGAAAGCCCAATTCTCGGTACAGCTGAAGAAGGTGCTTTGTTCAGTCTTGATAATGGTAAAATCATTGTCAATAATCCGCACAAAGCCAATCTTGACCTGTATAAACTTAACAAAGAAATCTCATACTAAGCGGAATTTAAAAATTGAACAGAGATGTTCGACCAGTGAAAGAACGTTTAGTCATTGACAAGTCCTGAGATTTTCCAAAACATTTCTGTTACAAACTGCATAAGCAGTGAAAATAAAGGCGAAAGCCACTTGATTATAGAAGGAGTTCTACCAAATGAACAAACGCGTAAAAATTGTTGCAACCCTCGGTCCTGCTGTTGAAACTCGTGATGGTAAAAAATACGGCGAAAAAGGTTACTGGGCTGGTAAACTTGACCAAGAAGCGTCATCGGATACGATTGCTAAACTGATTACAGCGGGTGCCAATGTCTTTCGTTTTAATTTCTCACATGGTGATCATGATGAGCAAGGTGCTCGTATGGACACGGTTCGTCTTGCTGAGAAAAAAGCGAACCAAAAAGTTGGTTTCTTGCTTGATACAAAAGGACCTGAAATCCGTACTGAACTTTTTGCTGAGGATGGTGTGGATGAGTATAGTTACACAACTGGCGAAAAGATTCGTGTGACGACTAAACAAGGCGTTCAATCAACTCGTGAAGTGATTGCCTTAAGTGTTGCAGGTAACCTTGACATTTTTGATGATGTTGAAATTGGCAAACAAATCTTGATTGATGACGGTAAACTTGGTTTGCGTGTTATCGGTAAAGATGCGGCAATTCGTCAATTTGAAGTTGAAGTTGAAAATGATTCAATTATTGCTAAACAAAAAGGTGTGAACATTCCTTACACTAAAATTCCTTTCCCAGCACTTGCTGAGCGTGATGATGCTGATATTCGTTTTGGTTTGACGAAAGGTTTGAACTTTATCGCCATTTCATTTGTACGTACTGCTAAAGATGTGAATGAAGTTCGCGCAATTCTTGAAGAAACTGGTAACACACATGTGCAACTTTTCTCTAAAATTGAAAATCAACAAGGGATTGACAATTTGGATGAAATCATTGCTGCATCAGACGGTATCATGATTGCTCGTGGCGACATGGGAATCGAAGTACCATTTGAAATGGTACCAGTTTACCAAAAACAAATCATCCAAAAAGTTAATGCTGCTGGTAAAGCGGTCATTACAGCGACTAACATGCTTGAAACAATGACTGAGAAACCACGTGCAACACGTTCTGAAATTTCTGATGTTTTCAATGCAGTTATTGACGGTACAGATGCGACAATGCTCTCAGGTGAATCTGCTAACGGTAAATACCCAGTAGAATCAGTGACAACAATGGCGACAGTTGACAAAAATGCGCAAGCACTTTTGAAAGAATATGGTCGCTTGTCAACTGATAAATTTGACCGTTCAAATGTAACAGAAGTTATTGCATCTGCTGTTAAAGATGCAACGAACTCAATGGACATCAAACTCATTGTTGCTTTGACTGAGTCAGGTTCAACTGCACGTCTTATCTCTAAATACCGCCCAGATGCTGACATCTTGGCAGTTGCATTTGACGAAAATACTGAGCGTGCGCTCATGATTAACTGGGGTGTTATCCCAATGTTGGCTGATAAACCTGCTTCAACTGACGATATGTTTGAAGTTGCTGAAAAAGCAGCTATTGCATCAGGTCTCGTTGAATCTGGCGATAACATCGTTGTTGTTGCTGGTGTGCCAGTCGGTTCAGGTCGTACAAACACAATGCGTATCCGCACAGTTAAATAAATAACCTGAAGATTCAAAAAGACTCTTGTCCTTATTGACGAGAGTCTTTTTTGGGTTGATAAAATGCTTTTAATTCTTGGAGTAATTTCTTGGTATTATCGCCGTTTCGTAAATTTTGTCCGATTTTTTGCGCCATACTTGGATCATAGTCAAAAGACGTTGGTAATTCTGACAAGTCAGAAATGCTTGTCCCTAACTTATTTTCTGTGATGAAAGTTGCAAATGGTGAAAAACGTGGGACGATGACAGGAAGTTCAGCAGCAAGATAAAGGCTGAGTTTATGGGGACTGTTGAGTTTTTGGTAGGCTTGATACTGAGTGTCTGCTGATAAATCGCTATCCCAAACTAATCCGATACCATCAGGCAATAAAGCAGGTGCCTTATCTTGTGGTAAAATCGTTTGAATTTGAAACGTATTTGGCAAAGCATGAGCTGACCATTTGCGAGGTAGCGTACCAAAAACCTTGATTGGTTGCTGAAAAGTTTTTAGCCAGTTTGCTTTCATTAGTGTACCAGCAAATATCAGATTTTCAGAGCAATTTCTAATGGGAATTGGCTCAGTTGTCAGATAATCAAACAACCCTAGGATGAAAGTTGGGACTGATAATGCTAATTTTTCAGCCATTTCTGAGGTGTGGACGACGATTCCATCAGCGTTTTGTAGAAGCTGATATTCACATTCTGATTTTTGCCGTTCGGTTATGCGAAGAGGCTCGAAATCATGAATGAGGAGAATGAAAGTAGCGCCTCTTTTTTGAACCGCTTTTTGGAAATTTTTTTCAAATGTTAAAGGCAGATAGCTAGGAAACTGATGAACAACTATATCTGACGCAGTCAGTTCCTTGGTCAAATTTTCTGCGACATTTCTCTGAGTCGCACGGTCAATGTTGAGAATTTGCCAGTTTTGTTGCGCAGCAATCTTTGCAATATCGTCTTTTGGTTTAGTTGCACCGATTGGCATCCAAGCCTCTAGCGTATGGGTCATATAATTCATATCTTTATTCTAACATTTTATGGGAAATTAGGGTATAATTATAATAGAGAATTTAAATGCGAGGTAGTGTAGATGGTTGCAGCAATTTGGGCTGAAGATGAAGAAGGCGTGATTGGGGTAAATGGCACTTTACCGTGGTCGCTTCCTGGTGAACTTCAGCATTTTAAGGAAACGACTTATGGTCAAGCGATTTTGATGGGACGTAAGACTTTTGACGGCATGAAACGACGTGCTTTGCCTGGGCGTTTGACAATTGTCTTAACGCGTGATTCTGATTATCAGGTTGATAGTGAAAATGTTCAAGTGTTCAGAAGTCGTAAAGAAGTTTTAGACTGGTATCAAACGCAAGATAAGGCGACTGCAAGAGATTTGTTTGTTATCGGCGGTGCTGAAATGTTTACCTTATTTGACGGTTGTTTTGAGCGACTTTATCGGACGATTGTTCATGGAAGATTTGACGGAGACACCTCTTTTCCAGAAAATTTTAAACTGAATGATTTTTGTGAAATTTCTAGTGTAACACACGCATCAGATGAGAAAAATAACTATGGTTTTACAGTCAAAACCTATGAGAGTAAAAAATAATGGAACGAGCAATTTTTGGTGTTTTTACCGCCGTTTTAGCATGGATTTGTTTGGTTTGCGCGGTGCAATGTTTCCGCAAGAAGAAGTATGGTCTCGCAATCATTTTTTTATTGTGTGCTTTTACAAATTTGGTCAATACAATTCACGCAGCTTATCAGACTTTATTTTAAAAAGAATTTAGATAGAAGAGGAAAAATTTTACAAGCATGGCGAATACAAATCAGATTTTTTGTTCATTTTGTGGCAAATCGCAAGATGAAGTACATAAACTTATTGCGGGTAGTGATGTTTTTATCTGTAATGAATGTGTGGAGTTGTCAATGGATATTTTACGTGAGGAGTTCAGGGATGATGTGGGCTATGAGGATATTTTAGAGAGCAAAACGCCGAAAGAATTGCTTGCGATTTTAGATGATTATGTCATTGGGCAAGAACGCGCGAAACGGGCGCTTTCTGTTGCTGTTTACAATCATTATAAGCGGATAAATTTTGCTGAAACGGTTGAGAAAAATGATATTGAGTTGCAAAAGTCGAATATTTTGATGATTGGGCCGACAGGTTCGGGCAAGACTTTTTTGGCGCAAACATTGGCGCGTTCCCTTAATGTGCCGTTTGCTATTGCTGATGCAACGAGCTTGACTGAGGCGGGGTATGTTGGCGAAGATGTTGAAAATATTCTCTTGAAATTGCTTCAAGCCAGTGATTATAACGTGGCGCGCGCTGAGCGTGGCATTATCTATGTTGATGAGATTGACAAAATCGCTAAAAAATCTGAAAATGTGTCAATTACGCGTGATGTATCGGGCGAAGGCGTGCAACAAGCGCTTTTGAAAATCATTGAAGGCACGGTCGCAAGTATTCCACCGCAAGGCGGGCGTAAGCATCCGAATCAGGAAATGATTCAGCTTGATACGAAAAATATTCTTTTCATCGTGGGCGGTGCTTTTGATGGGATTGAAGAAATTGTCAAGCAACGTTTGGGCGAGAAAATTATTGGTTTTGGTGCAAATAATAAAGCGCTTGGCGCAGATGATTCTTATATGCAGGAAATTATTGCTGAAGACATCCAAAAATTTGGTTTGATTCCTGAATTTATTGGGCGTTTGCCAATCGTAGCGGCGCTTGAACGATTGACGGAAAACGATCTTGTTAATATCTTGACTGAGCCTAAAAATGCGCTTGTTAAGCAATATCAACGGTTGATGAGTTTTGATAATGTTGACTTAGAGTTCGATTCTGGTGCGCTTGTTGCCATTGCTGAAAAAGCGATTGAGCGTAAGACTGGCGCACGTGGTCTTCGATCGATTATTGAAGAAGTGATGATGGATGTCATGTTTGAAGTCCCTAGCATGAATGAAGTTAAGAAAGTTATCATCACGGAAGAAGCCGTTCGAGGCGAGGAAGAACCTTTACTTTTGGGCGCATAAACTAATGAAGAGAACGCGTTTAAATCGCGCTCTTTTATAATCACTCAAGCAAAATTTGTTTTAACTTGAGTGAAGCAGATAGAAATGAGACTCATGAAATTTAATATTCATAATGTTAGCCTGACGATTTCGGCGGCATCTAGTAAACAATATCCCGAAACGAATATGCCAGAAATTGCTTTGGCTGGGCGCTCAAATGTTGGTAAGTCTAGCTTTATCAATACTTTGTTGAATCGTAAAAACTTTGCCCGAACATCTGGGCGACCTGGTAAAACGCAGTTACTTAATTTTTTCAATATTGATGATACCTTGCATTTTGTTGATGTGCCAGGCTACGGTTATGCGCGTGTTTCTAAAAAAGAACGCGAAAAATGGGGTGGCATGATTGAAGAATATCTGACAACACGTCCGAATTTGCGGGCAGTTGTGAGTTTGGTTGATATGCGCCACGAGCCGTCAGCTGACGATATTCAGATGTATGAATTTCTCAAATATTATGACATTCCAGTCATTTTGGTTGCGACTAAGGCTGATAAAATTCCGCGTGGCAAATGGAATAAGCATGAAAGTATGATTAAAAAACGATTACAATTTGATAGTAATGATGATTTTATTATCTTTTCTAGCTTTGATAAGACTGGACTTGACGCATCTTGGCGTGTGATTGAGAAATTTGTGGCTTGAGATTTTTTCTAATTGTCTGTTTCTACCCATCTTTAAATCAAATTTGGAATTTGAGTATTTGTTTTGGGAGATGAGTTTTTAAATTAGGAAATTTATTAGATTAGAATAGAAAAATCGCATGAAATTCGTTTTATAAAACGTTGATTTCATGCGATTTTATTTTGTCTCTTGTCAATATTACAATCTGTGTTTTAACTTAGGAAAAGCAACTTTATCTGCATAATTCAGCACTGTGCCTTGAAAAAAGAAAGCGAAAAGTGTTCCGATATTGACTGCGGTAATTTGGCGGAAAATCAGCATTAGCACGATAATCACGGTTGCAGGAATTGAAAAATTGACCCACTGGGCGATTTTGGCATTGCCCTTGAAATATTGAAATCTGAGGATATTAGTCATCTCGTCCCCTGGATGTAAGATGAGATTGAGCCGTTGATAAATTGAAACGGCAGTCGCAATCAGACAAATTCCTAAAATATCAAGGCTAATGACAATAGGCAAAGGTAGATTAGCAATCCCTAAAGTTAGAAAAAATGATTTGAAAAACCCAACAAATGGACCAAAAAAACTGATGAAAATAATATTACCGAAAATATGTGGCCAATCAAAATGTCGTGTCAGCACAATATTAATCAAAATCTGTGATGCGCCATAAATAATTAGCACCCAAGAAATCGAAAAGCTGAAATCATTAGCAATATTGGCGGCGGATGCTGTCCACATGCTACTTCCCATATTAGCAGCAACAGTTAAGCCATTACCGAAAGCATTGACCAAAAGTGATAGTGCAAAGTAAAAAAATGCCTCAAAAATTGTTGGCTTACGTAAGCCGTTGGCTGTTTTTATCATATTTCTATTATACTATATTTGCTTAAAAAATGAGGTAAATTAGGCTGGTACAGCTTGAAACCAACTTTTTCATTAAAATATGTTAAAATGAATCTATGAATGATATTTTTAATATTTTTTCGATGTTGGTAAGAAGTTATTTCGGTAATGTTATTATTTTAATAAATATCATATTGTCTTTTATTATTATATTCCGTGAGCGTAAAAGTACGGCATCAACTTGGTCGTGGCTTTTTGTGGTTAATGTGGTGCCGATTGTCGGGTTTATTCTCTATATTTTAATCGGTCGTGGTATCTCAGATTATCGCATTTTTGAATTGCAAAATCAGAATCGTCCTGGCTTTGAACGAGAAATTGCGCAAGCTAAAAAAGCCTATTCCGAAGATAGGTTTTTGACCAAGATTACGGATAATTATGTAATTGGTCAACTTTTGCATATGCTTTTTGTATCAGAAGAGTCAATTGTTTCCATGAATACAGAAATTGACCTTTTCACAGATGGGCGTGAGAAGTTTGATGCTTTGATTGCTGACATTGAAAAGGCGCAGCACCATATTCATGTTGAATACTACATTTTTCGTATGGATAAACTTGGCAAGGAGCTGACACAGGCGCTGATAAAGGCATGTAGACGTGGCGTTGAGGTTCGCATTTTGATTGATGCTTGGGGGTCGAATCGCACGAAACTCAAAGCATTCAAGGAACTTATTGCACTTGGTGGCAAGGTCGTCTATTTCTTTCCGCTGATTTTACCGTTGATAAATCCTCGAACAAATTATCGGCTACATCGGAAAATTGTCGTGATTGACGGAAAAATCGGCTATACTGGTGGTTTCAATGTTGGTGATGAATATGTTAGCATTACCAAAAAATTTGGTTACTGGCGAGACAATCATCTACGTGTAACAGGAGATATTGTTTACTCGCTGCAAAATCGTTTTATCATGGACTGGAATAGTCAGCATGAACACGAAATTACCAATTCTTTACCTTATTTTCCTGAAAAAATGCCTTCATCTGGTAATGTTACGGCGCAGTTTGTGACGAGCGGTCCTGATAGTCGGCGCGAGCAGATAAAAATGGCTTACTTGAAGATGATTAACGGTGCTGAGGACGAGATTATCATCCAAACGCCCTATTATATTCCTGACGATGCCATCCATGAGGCGCTCAAACTCGCGCTTTTGAGCGGTGTCAAGGTCAAGCTCCTCATTCCCAACAAGCCCGATCACCCCTTTGTCTACTGGGCGACTTACTATTACAGCGCCAGTCTTGTCAAGTACGGCGCAGATGTTTATACCTATGAAAATGGTTTTGTTCATGCGAAAACGATTATTATTGATGGAACATTTGCCTCTGTTGGCTCTGCTAACTTTGATTATCGCAGTTTTAATCTCGATTTTGAAGGTAATATGGTCATTTATGATAAAGAGTTCGCAGAGCAACTTCGCGACAATTTCCACGAAGATTTGACGCTTAGCAAGCAATTAACCCTAGAACGCTATGGCGAACGCTCAACATTTATTCGATTTAAGGAAGGCATTGCAAGGCTTATCGGACCAATGTTGTAAAAACCGAACATTTGCCAAAAATAATGTCGCTAAGTAAACAAAGCACTTGCGAAGATTAGTGAAGATGTTATACAATAAGTGATGGAAGTTGTGGCGAGCAGAAGAAGGAAATTCTGTCACAATAGCGAAGTTTGTCTAGGCAAACTTGGTCGGTATCTGCAAATATTAAACATATTTGGAGAACAAAAATGAACAATTTACCTGTATTTGACTATGAAGATATTCAATTAGTCCCTAACAAATGTATTATCAACAGTCGTAGCGAGGCTGATACATCAGTCAAACTTGGCAATTATACCTTTAAAATTCCAGTTGTACCTGCCAATATGCAGACGATTATTGATGAGGAAGTTGCGGCATTTTTGGCGAAAAATGGTTATTTTTATGTGATGCACCGTTTTGATGAGGCGGGTCGGATTCCCTTTATCAAGAAAATGCAAGAAAAAGGCTTGATTGCCTCAATTTCTGTTGGCGTTAAGGCATACGAGTACGCTTTTATTGACGAACTCAAAGCGGAAAATGCTGTGCCTGAGTTTATCACGATTGACATTGCCCATGGGCATTCTGATAGCGTGATTCGCATGATTCAGTATATCAAAGCAGTCATTCCCGAAACTTTCGTTATCGCAGGAAATGTTGGGACACCTGAGGCTGTTCGCGAGCTTGAAAATGCGGGTGCTGATGCGACAAAGGTTGGCATTGGTCCAGGGAAAGTCTGTATTACCAAAGTCAAAACTGGTTTTGGTACAGGGGGCTGGCAACTGGCGGCTTTGCGTTGGTGTGCTAAGGCTGCCCGCAAACCAATTATCGCTGACGGCGGTATCCGCACGCATGGTGATATTGCCAAATCAATCCGTTTTGGCGCAACTTTTGTTATGATTGGCTCACTCTTTGCAGGTCATGAAGAAAGTCCAGGACAAACAATTGAAAAAGACGGCGAACTCTACAAAGAATATTTTGGTAGCGCCTCAGAATACCAAAAAGGCGAAAAGAAAAACGTTGAAGGCAAGAAGATTCTCGTCCGTCACAAAGGAGCTTTACAAGATACGCTGACCGAGATGCAACAAGACTTGCAAAGCTCAATTTCTTATGCGGGTGGTCGCGATATTGAAAGTTTGACCAAGGTTGATTATGTGATTGTTAAAAATTCGATTTGGAATGGGGATAGTATTTAGAGAAGAAAAAGCATTCTGATTGTTTGTCGGAATGCTTTTGTTACTTGAGAGTGGCAGTTGTCATTTTTTATTTGTACAAGTTTTGTTGGTTCTATAATAAATCGTGTGGGAAAAATTCCCAGACGATTTTTTTGCAAAAAAAAATCCTTCCTTCTATAATGTGAGTTATTAAGCAACACAAAAGAAAGGAAAGACATGTTTGATTATATCCTAAGTAAGTATCATTTACAAGAAAAAGACTGGTTATATTCAG
>NZ_BLLI01000071.1 GCF_011170085.1 Pseudolactococcus hodotermopsidis
ATAGATTCAAAGGTTGGACGTTTAACGCCAACTAGACGTTTAAAATGACTATCGCTGAGTTTCGTGAGGGATTCATAGTTCATGACTATAGTATAACAAATTTTTTTATTTTTGGGAGAAGTCTAATCGTCTAAATCACTTTAAACAAACTGTCCACTTTATTCTATAAAAAACATTTAATACCATTTTATTGAAAATATAAAATCACTTATTATCCAAAGTGACAATTTGAGCTAACTACCTTAATAAAGTCCGATTTTATGGTAAAATAAAACTATGATAACAAAAGAATTTGACACAATAGCAGCCATCTCCACCCCTCTAGGCGAGGGGGCAATCGGTATCGTTCGCCTTTCTGGTAGCGACGCCATTGCCATTGCAGATAAAGTATTTACGGGAAAAACTCTGACCAAGTGCGCCAGCCACACGCTCAACTACGGGCATATTGCTGATAACACGCGCGTTCTTGACGAGGTTATGGTTGGTGTCATGAGAGCGCCCAAAACGTTCACGCGCGAGGACATCATTGAGATTAACACGCATGGCGGGATTGCCGTTATGAACGAGATTCTTCAGCTCATTTTGCGCAATGGTGCAAGGCTTGCTGAGCCTGGAGAATTTACCAAACGTGCTTTCCTCAATGGTCGCATGGATTTGTCACAAGCTGAGGCGGTCATGGATATTATCCGCGCCAAAACAGATCAAGCCATGAACATTGCCGTTAAGCAACTTGACGGCAGTCTGTCAAACTTGATTAACAAAACGCGCCAAGAAATTCTCGAAACGCTAGCCCAAGTCGAAGTCAATATCGACTATCCCGAGTACGACGATGTTGAAGAAATGACCACGAAAATGCTCCGTGAGAAAACCGCTGCCTTTAAAAATTTACTAGAAAATCTACTGAAAACTGCCAAACGTGGCAAAATTCTCCGCGAAGGATTGTCAACTGCGATTATCGGTCGCCCAAATGTCGGCAAGTCCAGCCTGCTCAATCATCTGCTTGGTGAAGACAAAGCGATTGTGACCGATATTGCTGGCACAACGCGCGATGTTATTGAAGAATATGTCAATATTAATGGTATTCCGCTCAAACTTATTGACACGGCGGGTATTCGCGAAACAGATGATGTCGTTGAGAAAATTGGCGTTGAACGCTCACGTAAGGCGCTAGATGAGGCTGATTTGGTTTTGTTGGTACTAAATGCCAACGAACCGCTGACCGACCAAGATCGGCAATTATTGGCGCTGAGCGAGAACTCTAATCGGATTGTTTTGCTCAATAAAATGGATTTACCTCAAACTATTGACACGGCTGAACTGCCTCACGATGTCATCAAAATAGCCGTTATCAACGCCACCAACATTGAACAAATCGAAGAAAGAATCAACGCGCTTTTCTTTGAAAATGCGGGGCTGGTCGAGCAAGACGCGACCTATCTGTCGAACTCGCGCCATATTGCGCTGATTGAGCAGGCGCTTGAGGCACTGGATGCTGTCAATAGCGGTCTTGACCTCGGTATGCCTGTTGACCTCGTGCAAGTTGATATGACAAGAACTTGGGAAATTCTCGGCGAAATTACTGGCGATGCCGCACCTGATGAATTGATTACGCAGTTGTTTAGCCAATTTTGTTTGGGGAAATAAAAAGAGTTGTTCCGATTGGGACAACTCTTTATTATTCTCTATTCTTTCAAAGAATGGCGTTTGCCTTGTGCTATTGCCTCCGATTCTGACATTGTAACAATATTATTCTTATTCGTATTACTTGGCATAAGAGAGGTTCCATACCAATAGACATCACTTTTCCCTCCACCTGTAACATAAACCATTCTATCGGTCGTACTAGGCGCTTGAGCAGTTGCCGCTCGTGATTGCTCTGCTGCTTGTGCCTGCTCCGCTGCCACTCGTGACTGCTCTGCTACTTGTGCTTGCTCCGCTGCCACTCGTGATTGCTCTGCTGCTTGTGCTTGCTCCGCTGCCACTCGTGACTGCTCTGCTACTTGTGCTTGCTCCGCTGCCACTCGTGATTGCTCTGACTCCGATTGTTCAATACTTCTTGATTCCGAACTTTTCTTATCACGATACGCCGAACCAGGCTTGATAGTTATCTCTACCTTTTTTGAAATCTTCCATTTTTTATTTTCAACTGTCAATACAATCGTCTTTGGTTCAGCATCATCAAGTTGCGCTTTTAATGTAAACACACCTTTTTTATCAGATTTGACAGTACCAGTAGAAGTTGTTATTTTTGCACCAACTAATGCCTCGCCTCTAATAACAGCAAAGCCATTTTCATCAGCCGTAACCTCTTTTTCTACCGTGGGTGTCAGCTGTTTCATTCTTTTTACAAAAGTCTTATTCGGTATTACCTTCACTTTAACTTTTTTTGACAAACCATCTTTTGATACCTCAATTGTAATCTTTTTAGGTTTGGTTGTGGAAATTTTCTTTTTGAGAACAAATTTTCCTTTATTTGTTGCTGTGACTGTTTTATCGCCACCTATTACTTTAGCTTTTTCAAGTGTTTCACCTGAAATCTCCGCCAAACCATATTTATCTGTTTTTACAGTTTCAGGTACATCAATTTTTATATCACTTTTCAAAATTACTGATTCACTACTCTTACTAGTTTCAGCAAATACTGGTGTCGCTAATCCCATTGCCATGATTGCCGCTAACATTATTCTTTTTTTCATAACTCCCCTTACTACTTTCGCAGTCAATTTTCTCATAAAAAGCCGCCAATTTCCTAATATCAATTATTTTTAACAAGCTAATGGATGTTTAGGATAAGTACTATATTGCGATTTCATCAAAAAAACATCATTTCAAGCGTTTTCTTATTTCTTCTCAGCCCGCCGACTCAAAAACTTCATCACCGCCATAAAACTTTTCTTAAAAACACGTGGATAACTACGCGCCAACCAAACCACCGCTCGGTCGCCAAAGGCATGGAAATAGCGCCGTTTTGGTCGCTCATCTGTCGCAGCGGCATAAAAAACTTTCGCTAAATCCTCGGAACTCGCCCCAATCGCACTAGCATCCGCATTGAGCAAAGCCGCGACTTGATTAACCAACGGCGTATAAACCGAACCCACCTTAAGATTTTTCCGAGCATTTTGCATCGCAATCTCGCCCCAGCTAGAACGCGTACCTCCAGGTTGGACGATGATTGAGCGCACGCCAAATGGTGCAATCTCAATGTCCAGAGAATCACTCCACTGTTGTAGCGCCGCCTTAGTCGCATGGTAATAAGCCCCCAAAGGCACGTAAATATCGCCACCAATTGAGGAAATGTTGATAATTCGCCCCGATTTCTGAGCTCGCATCGTTGGCAAAACAAGCTGTGTCAAATCAGCCGTACCAAAGAAATTCGTCTCAAATTGCGTGCGCGCCTTGTCAAGCGAAATATCCTCGACAGGACCATATTCGCCATACCCCGCATTGTTAATCAACACATCAATCCGCCCCTCACGCGCCAAAATCGTCTCAATAAATGCTCGATTTGAGCTATTATCCGTCACATCCAGTTTCAACGCATGAATCCGCTCGCCAGTCGGAATTTTCGCCACACGCCGCGCACCACCATAAACCGTCCATCCCTTAGCCGCAAATAATTCCGCCGCCGCAAACCCCATACCATTACTCGCACCCGTAATCGCTACTACTTTCGTCATATCAATTTCTCCTTTTTTGAACTTCAAACTAATTTAAATAAACAATCATTTACTTTTCTTTAAAAGATAAAGGCACTCATGCCCTTACCGCATCCTGTGTTGCCACAATAAGTACCGCAATTTGTTCCTCAGAAATCGGTCTGCCGCAAACAATCGCTTGCTCAATCATCATATTCATCGCTCCAGCTGCAATCGCAGTAAACGTCTCAACTGGTAAATGCTTAAAGTCAACACTTGCCTGCATCCGCTCATACATCTGAAAAATCGGCAAAGCAATCGCTAACGTCTGCTTGTGAACCTCATGACTCACAAGCTCAGGATTTTGCTGAATCGCCCGCATATAAATCATCTCATTAGGCCATCGATTATAGGCTTGCGCAAAATGTGCAATCGTCACTGCCAACTGCTCAAACAAATCTGCCGTCGTAGCCAATTGCTCAGCCAAGCCAGCATCAATTTTCAGCTTAACCGCCAGATAGAGTTGCCCCAACAAGTCCTCCTTATCCTGATAATAGATATAAATCGTGCGTACCGACACATTGGCAAGTTTCGCTATCTTAGCCATACTCAGATTGACAATTCCCTGTGTTTGGACAAGTTCAAAGACCGATTGCGCAATTGCCATTTTTTTATTAAGGTCAATTTTCCTCATAACTCTATTGTAAATGAACGTTTACTTAAAGTCAAGAAAAACACTCAAATAAAACATAAGATTTTGAAAAAGTTTCAGACAAATGCGTCAACGGCTAAGGCACATTGAACAAGTAGTCTAATCATAAATATCAACCACACCCAAATTAGCCAAAATCATCTGAAATTCAGCTCTATCACCCAAATATTCATCAGCAAAAATCGCGACTGCCTCTTGTCTTGCCACTTCCAAAATAGGATAATCATTGACAATATCAGCCACAGAAAATTCAGGAATACCCGACTGTCGTGTGCCAAAAATCTCGCCACTGCCGCGCATTTTCAAATCTTCTTCAGCTAAAACAAAACCATTTTGCGTCTCAGTCATAATCTGCATACGCCGCTTACCCGTATCAGACTTGGGATTAGCAACCAAAATCGTATAAGACTTTTTCTCGCCCCGACCAACACGCCCACGCAACTGATGCAACTGCGACAAGCCAAAGCGATCGGCATCCATAATAACCATAATCGTCGCATTTGGCACATTAACCCCAACCTCAATTACAGTCGTTGATACCAAAACATCATATTTCTTCGCCTTAAAATCAGCCATAATCTGATCTTTTTCAGCATTTTTCATCTTACCATGGAGCAAAGCAATCTGCGCTGACAAACCAAAAAAGTCCTGCAACTCGCCAAAAAGTTCAGTCGCATTTTTCAAATCCATGACCTCGCTCTCCTCAATCAAAGGCGAGATAAAGTAAACTTGCGCTCCTTTTACGACCTCATCAGCCACCCAAGGCAAAATCTGCGGCATCAACTGCTCATGCTTGACCCACCGTGTCGTAATCGGCTGTCTACCCGCAGGCAACTCATCAATTACCGACACATCCATATCGCCAAAAGCCGTAATCGCAAGCGTTCGCGGAATAGGCGTCGCCGTCATCATCAACACATCTGGATTCTGCCCCTTTTCACGAAAAATCTTCCGCTGATTGACCCCAAAACGATGTTGTTCATCCGTAATCACAAGCCCCAAACGCTGATAGTTGACCGCCTCCTGTATCAGCGCATGCGTCCCCGTTATCATCTGCACCTCGCCATTTTCAAGACACCCCAACACCTCGCGCCGCTCAGCCACCTTCATCCCGCTCGTCAACACCGCCACACGCAACTCGGGAAAAAGCTGCTGCAAACTCTCAAAATGCTGATTCGCCAAAATCTCCGTCGGCACCATTAACGCCGCCTGAAACCCCGCCGTCACCGCCGCATACATCGCCAGACTCGCCACCGCCGTCTTCCCACTCCCCACATCGCCCTGCAAAAGCCGATTCATATGATACGGACTCGCCATATCCGCCAAAATCTCGCCAAGCGATGACTCTTGCGCCTTTGTCAAATGGTAGGGCAATTCACTTATTTTTTCTGCTACTTTTTTATCGTCAAACTTGATAACCAAGCCTTGCGTAACAGCCTTTTCTTTGAGACGAAGTGCCTGCAACTTCAACTGGAAATAAAACAACTCCTCAAACTTCATTCGACGTAACGCTTGCCGATGCGCCTCTTCATCAACTGGAAAGTGCATAGCATGCACCGCAATTTTCCGCGCCACCAACCGATATTTCTGCAACAAAAAATCAGGCAAATTCTCCTCAATCAACTCGCCACAACCATTATCAAAAGCCGTCTGAATCAAAGCCACAAGACTAGACTGCTTAACACCTTGCATCACATGATAAACAGGCTGAAAACCATTCTCAACTTGCCCCAAAATTTTCATACCCGTGATACTAAGCTTTTTCGCATCCCATTTACCATAAATCGCAATCTCAGCATCCATTACCACCTTATCCTGCAAATAAGGCTGATTAAAAAAACTAACCGAAACGACCGCCTCGCCTTGCTTAATCTTAAAAGTCAGTCGATTACGCCGAGCGCCATAATACGAGACATTAGCTGGCGTCACAACCCGCCCAACAATCGTCGTTTTCTCACCGTCAATCAACTCAAAAACCGACTTCGCCGCAAAATCATCATAACGAAAAGGAAAATATAACAACAAATCTTGCACAGTAAAAATCCCAAGCCCCTGATAACGCGCAACAGACTTCGGCCCCACACCTTTTAAAAATTGAATTGAATCTGTAAGTTTCATAATTTTATTATACCATGCTTTTCATCTCCTAGCTTTAATAGAAATACAAAAAAAGCGAGAAAACTCGCTTTCAAATCAAACTATTCCCCATACAATTCTTGCATTGGCTTAAACACAATATTCTGCAAATCCGACATAATAATCTGCAAAGCCTGCTCCTTGGCCAGCATCTCAGACAAAATCGAATTTTCCTGCAACTTGCCAAACAACTCCTGCGCTGCTTTCTGCTCATCCTCGCTCAAAGCTTGACCAGACTGCATTTTCAACTGAATCGCCATAAATTCCCCATACAAAGCATTCGCCGCCTCATCAGCCTTTACAGCCGCCATAGCAGCCACAACAGCCGTATACTCAGGCAAAGCACGCAACTCACGCTCCAGCTGATTCATCGTATCATAAATATTCATGAAATTTCTCCTTTAATTTGAACTTCAAGCTAACTTTCTACGAAAGTTTACACCTACGTCGCAACGCTTTTCAGTATCATATTTTTCGACTACACCTATTTTACCAAAAAACGCACAATATTTCTATCATGCGCATATAAAAAATGGTAAACTCAAGCCTTTTTCACAACAGAACCTTTCAATCCCATAGCACCAAAACCATCAATCTTAGCATCAATAAAATGCCCATTCTTCCCATTTTCGTTAATCTTAATATTCTTCGCCTTAGTTCCCTTTTTAATCGGCTTAGGCATGCCCTTCACAGGCAAATCTTGAATAATAATCACATCATCGCCAGTCGCCAATGCTACCCCAGCAGAATCAAGCACAACAAATTTGTCACTCGCATTATCAATATCAATTTGCGTAAACTCATTGCCACATTCTGAACAACCAAAAGTCGTATCAGACAGCTCATAAGTCAACTCACTCCCACAATTTGGGCATTTAGATGTTGCCATAATCATATTCCTTTTAAATCTAGGCTCTGACAAGAACCAACAGCAAGCAAAAGAAAAACGGGGAATCTGCATTCCTCGTTTCCCGCTCAATAACTCATATTATTTAGCAATTGATGCAAAGTATTCAAGCGTACGAACAAGTTGTGATGTATAAGACATTTCATTGTCATACCAAGACACAGTTTTAACCAATTGTGAACCGTCAGCAGCTTCAGTTACCTCAGTTTGAGTTGCATCAAACAATGAACCAAAGCCAATACCAACGATGTCAGATGAAACGATTTCATCTGTGTTATAACCATAAGATTCGTTAGCAGCAGCTTTCATTGCAGCATTGATTTCTTCAGCAGTTACTTTTTTGTCAAGAATTGTTACCAATTCAGTCAATGAACCAGTTGGAACAGGAACACGTTGTGCATGACCTTTAAGTTTGCCATTCAATTCAGGGATAACAAGACCGATTGCTTTAGCAGCACCAGTAGAGTTAGGCACGATATTTTCAGCAGCAGCACGCGCACGACGGAAATCGCCACCACGGTGAGGACCATCAAGTGTCATTTGGTCACCAGTGTAACCATGAACAGTTGTCATTGTCCCAACTTTAAGACCAAAGTTTTTGTTCAAAGCATCAGCCATCGGTGCAAGACAGTTCGTTGTACATGAACCAGCAGAAATAACTGTTTCAGTACCATCAAGAATGTCGTGGTTAGTGTTGAAAACAACAGTTTTAACATCTGCTCCACCAGGTGCAGTGATAACAACTTTTTTAGCACCATTAGCATGCAAATGTTTTTCAGCAGCTTCTTTAGTTGCAAAGAAACCAGTTGCTTCAAGAACGATTTCTACACCATCAGCAGCCCAGTCAATGTTTGTAGGGTCAGCTTCTTGAGAAACTTTGATGAATTTACCATTCACGTCAAAACCATTTTCTTCAACTTCAACAGTACCGTCGAAACGACCTTGAGTTGTGTCATATTTCAACAAATGTGCAAGCATTGCAGGATTTGTCAAATCATTGATACGTGCAACTTCAACACCCTCAATATTTTCAATACGACGAAGAGCAAGACGACCAATACGGCCGAAACCGTTAATACCAACTTTAACTACCATTTTGTAGAAATCCTCCTTATGGAAATCAATAATTATTTAATCTAAATGCCAAAGCATCTATAACAACTGAAAGTTAAATAATTAACTTACATTATAATCATACCCTTTTTATCGCATTTTTGCAAGAAAAAATGTTCATTTCACTCGTTTATTGTACTGTAACACATTACAAAAAAGCACCATTTCACACTTCCAATAAAACTATACCTATCATCTATTAAACAAACGCTTAAAAAAAGATTTCGATTTCTCATTCTCAAGTTCAAGCAAAGTCTGCTCACGCTCTGTCAAAGCCTTAGCCGTCAACTGCTGCTGCTGATCCAACTGCTTATCCTTCTCCGCAATCTGCAAATCTTTAATCGCAATCTGCTCAACCAAACGCACAATTTCAGCATTTTTATCCAGCATCAAATCAGACAAAATTCTATCAAAATCAATCGCCTCTGGCACTTTCTCAACAAGAAACTCAACAACCTCATCATCTTCCGCCAAAATCGCCTTTTCATAATGCTTCTCTAACGCTCTGATTCCCTCCTCATTGACAACAGTGACACCACGGTCATTCTTGTCCAAAAACCCCTCATCAAGCTTCTTAACGCGCGCATTCATCGCCTGACGTGTTACCCCAAAAGCCTCCGATAACTCCGTCACAGTCATATTTTTCATATCAATCTATCTCCATAACTTCTAGCCAATACATTAATTATAACAAAAAATCAAGCACCGCATCTATTTCCCACGGAAATTTCACGGTTTGTTACAAGTAAATGACATCACAATTTCTAAAATACACTAAACTTCTTGTAAATCAAGACTTTAAGCAAGATCGTCTTAAGAATTCAAAATTTTTATATGCACGAAAAAGTATGAAAATCTCAATGTTTTAAAGGCTTTTATTATTTTGTTACATAATTGTAATAAAACATGAAATTTCCGTGTCTATTTCCCCGAACACATCACGATTTTTTATGAAAATCCAGCAATGGTAGGAATTATTAAGTCTAAAATCCCGACATATAACTACTAATCCCTTGAAATATCGAAAATATGAATATAAACTACACATCTTTTATCACGAATGCTGATATTTCAATATTTCGAGCGTTCTGTAGTGACATGTTCGGAGATTCAGGTTACAACAATGATGACGAACGCAAAATTTTAAATTCTGCTAATTTAAATATACAAAAAAAGAGCCATTAAACTCTATCATTGTATTAAAATTTGCTTGTATTTATCAAATACCGGCGGCCGGGGTCGAACCGGCACGTCCGTGAAGACACTGGATTTTGAGTCCAGCGCGTCTGCCAATTCCGCCACGCCGGCAAATTCTTTTAATTATAATGGCAAGACCATTAAACTGGGGTAGCTGGATTCGAACCAACGCATGAGGGAGTCAAAGTCCCTTGCCTTACCGCTTGGCTATACCCCATTAATAATAGATAAGGCGACTGATGGGGATCGAACCCACGAATGCCGGCGCCACAAGCCGGTGTGTTAACCACTTCACCACAATCGCCATGTTGCAACACGGGCAGCAGGAATTGAACCCACACCAAAGGTTTTGGAGACCTTTGTTCTACCTTTAAACTATGCCCGTAAAGGTAATATGGAAGGGGAGGGATTCGAACCCCCGAACCCAAAGGAGCGGATTTACAGTCCGCCGCGTTTAGCCACTTCGCTACCCTTCCAGATTATATATTCAATTATTCCATTAGGCATACACCTAATGGGAGTTGAGGGGTTCGAACCCCCGACCCTCTGCTTGTAAGGCAGATGCTCTCCCAGCTGAGCTAAACTCCCATACGAACTTTAACTCAACTGCCCTGTGTCTACGGTTGCTACGCAAGCCTCGACACAAACGCTTACGCGTTAGCTGAGCTAAACTCCCAATAAAAGCGACCTCACAATCGCTCTCTCTTAGCTTGGCACCGACCCTATCTCACAGGGGGCAACCCCCAACTACTTCCGGCGTGATGAGACTTAACTACTGTGTTCGACATGGGTACAGGTGTATCTCTCATGCTATTAGCACCAAACTTACTTGCT